>JADFJB010000049.1 GCA_022566355.1 candidate division KSB1 bacterium | reverse complement strand
AAACCTTATAATTGGTATCCAAGAAAAGATCATTTCACGCTATTTTCATGCTTAACTTTCTGCTTTTTCATATGTATGGAAATAGATCCCGTTCACGACGGGATGACATAATTGGAAGTTTTAAGCTTAAAAACATGATTCATGAATTATCCAGGTTAATAGAGTAAATAGTTTTTCCTTGCCATTTTATACTTAGCCAAATCCCCACTCCAACTTGCAATTATATTTCTTACAGGAATACCATCCATTATTTGCTGCTTTATATTCGAGTCGCCAAGGAGTCGATCAAAATAAGAGTTAAATGTTAATTCATTTTTATATAATTGATATAAAGTTGATAATAGATTTAGGCTAAACGAAACCGAGCGGAATACATTTCGATTTTCAATATGTAAATAAAATCCTTTACATAATTGATCCTCATATTCAGGCGATGGCGCTGCATTAGCAATGGAAACTGGAGTAAATTCTCTGGATTCAAGCTGAATACCATATGTTTGAAAAGCAGATAATTTTGATTTCACAATATCCGGTTCAATCCAGGGAGCTCCAATGAGATTGAAAGGTGTTGATGTTCCCCTGCCCTCAGATATATTTACGCCCTCGAGCAAACCCATACCCGGGTAAAGAATGGCTGCATCCAAGGTTGGCATGTTGGGGGAAGTTTTAATCCAGGGTAAACCCGTTTGATCAAACCACTGCATTCGCTGCCAATTTTTTATAGGGACTACTGTCAAATCAACATGGATACCATTTGCCAACCATCCCTCACCATTGATCATCCGGGCTAACTCTCCTGCTGTTAAGCCATGTCGGATAGGGATAGGAAACATCCCCACAAAGCTCTTATGTTCCGGTTGTAATATCGGTCCTTCAATGATTTCTCCGGAAATTGGGTTAGGGCGGTCAAGAACGATAAAAGGTATCCCATGTTCTGCAGCTGCTTCCATTGCCAATGCCATAGTGCTCATGTAAGTATAAAATCTCGTACCAATATCCATAATATCAAATAACAGCAAATCCAGGCTATCTAACATCTCCGAAGTTGGCTTTCTGTTTCTTTGATAAAGACTAAAGACAGTTATCCCTGTCAATGAGTCGATATAAGTTTCTATAAACTCACCACCCGTTCGATCTCCTCGTATTCCATGTTCCGGAGCAAAGAGTGCAGCTATATGTATATTAGGGACTTTTTTTATCAAAACATCCACAATGTGCTCGCCATTGGATGAAAGAGCTGTATGGTTCGTAATTATACCTATTTTTCTTCCTTCAATAAGGTTTATACTTTCTTGAATGAGAACGTCCAATCCAGGTTTGACTGGTTCAAACTTATTTTCACAGCTTAAGAAAAATAATAAGTTCCCCAATAGGACCATGCTTAGCAATCCATGAACTCTCTGCTTAGAAGTAAACATTCATCCTCTTGAATTTGGGTGAAAAAACAATCTGAATCTTTGAATACCTACTTGGTTTGGGCAACAAGATTATAGTAACTAAATTCGAAAAAAATCGGTTATAGTCAATACTAATTTAAAGCGATTGAATTTAAGTGCAATAAATTATTCGAAGAAAATCAAGTGATGAATTTTAAAATAAACCATATCAAAAGTTTGAGGATAAAACTTGGGGTTTTGGAGTAAGTATTTTATTGATTTCACTATTTGCTGAGGTTGATTCGATGGCCTGAATTTCCGGAATTAATATTAGATCCCCAGGTTTCAGTTTTTGAAAATCTATTTCACTGTTATAACTTTTTATCAACCAAAAGGGAAGTTTATAAACGTAATTACATAAATACCAAATATTATCGCCTCTTTTTATTTGATGCGTTGTCGTCCCCAAGACGTTGTAATTCAAAAAGAAATCCTCTTCGATTCCCCTGTGATACTCTAACCTGGAATTGATGAAATCTTCAGGTTTAACTTTTTGGAAAACGATTCTAATTTCGGTTCCGAACTGAATATCTTCTCCATAAGTCAAATCATTCAAATTTCTAATGTGTTGAGTTGGGATTTTTAACCAATCGGCATAATGCCCCAGTGTTTCGTCCGGTTCAACTATCACAACGCCTTCAACAGGATTTGTGTTTGTAATAAATAAAATCTCAGGTGTAATGGACTTTCTACTATTTACTGTAGAATAATCTATGGCCTGAGGTTCAACCTTTGGTCCGGCAGATTTTGGAATACCTGATACTTTTTCTGATTGAGACATTTCAATTGATTTTATTTCTTTCGGTACAGGGGCTGCTGCGATCACTTTCTCCTGAGTTTTCTTATTTTCAATTTTTGTAGATTTTTCTTTTGTCAAACTTACCAATTGTTCTTTTTGAGGAATTCGTAATACCACACCGGTACGAATTCTGTTAGCGCTTGCAATATTGTTCATAGCCATTAATGCAGCAGTAGATGTTCGGTGTCGACTGGCAATTTTGCTTAGTGTATCCCCTCGCCTAACCCGATAATATTTTGATAACTTTTGATCGACAAAAAGCTGCGATTCCGGTACGCTGGCAAATAATAAAGCCGGATCGATGTTAATCGGTAATCGAAGCATATATTTCTTTGGTAAATATTTCGAATCATTAAAAATCGGTTTTCTTAAAGCAGGGTTAAACTCTCTTATTTTCTGAACACTAATATTAAAATAATTTTCTATAGTGCTTAACTTGACAAAATAAGGCAATTCAAACTCTTGAAATTTTTCTGGCGGTTCAAATGCAATTTCACTGAAATATTCCTGATAATTCTCAACGACGTGCAATGCTGCCAAAAATTCACAATAGAAATTTCGAGAAGCAAACCCAAAATATCGACTTCGATACTTTGCGATAATCTTGACGATATCCGTCGTGTTCAGTTTCCTTTTAGCTCGCTTCATTCCAGGAAGGCCATGGTTGTAAGCAGTAATAGCAATCGGCCATTCTCCGAGAGTATTGTATTTATTTTTTAACAGCTTTGCTGCTGCTTCAGTCGATAATAGTGGGTCTAATCGTTCATCAATTTCATAATTGATTTTTAGATAACGACGCCCGGTTCGCCTTGTAATTTGCCACATCCCCGCAGCTCCTGCCGAAGAATAGGCTAAATAATTAAATGAAGATTCCACATGAGGAAGGACACTTAATTCTTCAGGAAGCCCATGTTTTCTAAAAATTCGTTTAATAAGATCAATATATTTACCGGATTGCTTTAGCCCTCTTTCAAATCGATCCTTTTGTCCGCGCTGAACTCTAATATTCTTAGCAGCGGTCCTATAGACTCTGCGATTTGTGGATTCTCCAAAATATTTGAATATTTCCAATTCTTTCGATGTTAATTTCTTAAGGTTGGTTTTTGATGATCCTAATTTTAAAAGGATTGAGCGATATTGTTTACTTTTCTTCTTTAAGAACTTCCTCTCTTTTTTAGTTTGCGGCAGATCTATTTGATCTTTATGTAGCCTTCCCAACTGCACTACTTCATAAACAATTGACAAATTTCTAGTATCATGAATGATGTATTCATTCGTATGATATTTGGTGTACACATCAATCCAAAATTCAACTTGTACCTCAAGCTCCTGAGGTAAAGGAAATCGATCAGAGGAAGTAAATGGCGTATCCTTGGCTTGGCTTAAACCAACAATTGCAAGAATCAATGAAATAATTAAACTGTATGCTTTTGATCGTACCATAATGATTTCTTTTTTTTAATCCTAATTATTCTGTACAACTGCTATACTATATTTTTTGATAAACAAATACAATTAATAATCATTAATAATTCCAAAAATTAACCAAAGATAAAAAATAAGAATTTCAAAAATCGGTTAATGTACCAATATTTATTATTTGTCTTTAACATTTCTTTTATTTTCCTCTAAGATGGACAGCTGATAAATACGAAGAATTTTCTGCTCGGGAATTTTTGCAAAGGATTCAACTACATACGGATCAAATTGAGTCCCTTCATTTTCACGTAGAATATCATAAGCTTTCTTAAAACTCTGTGCCGATCGATAAACACGGTTGCTGGTTATTGCATCAAACGCATCAACTACTGCAAAAATCCGGGCGCCTATTGCAATATCCTCTCCTTTAATTCTTCGCGGATAACCTTTACCATCAAATCTCTCATGATGATAAAGAATGATATCAAGACATTGCTCTAAAAATTTTATGTCTTTCAACATTTCATACCCATAAATGGGATGTTTTTTCATTATTTCCCATTCGCTCTCCAACAATTTTCCCGGTTTGAGTAAAATGGAATCCGAAATTCCGATTTTTCCAACATCGTGCAAAAGTGCTCCGCGTGTGATAGATATCAACTCTTCTCCTTGAATACCCATTTCCATTGCCAGCAATCTTGTATAATCGACAGCTCTTTTGGAATGACCCGCCGTACTTTGTTCCCTAAAATCTAAGGCAGAAATTAAAGCTTCAAGAGTCTGTTGATAGGTATTTTCGATTTCATGATAAGCCCGAACAACCTCCATCGTTCGACCACGGATACTCTTTTCCAATTCATCATGATATGCTTTTTTTTTCAGAAGGAGACTTCTCCTCTCTAGTGCGCGTTTAACTGCTACTTGAATATCATTTTTTTGAAAAGGTTTTAAAATATAATCTGAAACTCCAATTTTCAAACATTCTACAGCTTGTTTTGTGTTTTCTGTACTGGTTAGAGCGATCATAGCTAAATTTGGATCGATTTTTTTAATTCGATGGAGAAGGTTAATCCCCTCATTATGGTTTAATTGAATGTCTGTCATTACCAGGTCAAAGCGATCGGATGTTAACTTTTTCAAGCCTTCATCAGCTGTTTGAACAGCCTCGCAAATATAACCAAACTCTTTTAAATATTGTTTGGTTAATTTCCGTATGGATTGCTCATCATCAACAACCAGAATTTTAGAAAAAAGCATAAATGAAAATACCTTAAAAATTAAATTAGTATTATTCTAAAAAAACAAAATATAGGAATCCCTATCTCAACTTATTTTCGGCATTTTTTAAGAATTTATTCACTACCTATATTAATTAAGATTTCATTGAATATAATTTGAGTGCTTGTTTCCTTAAAATCAAAAGGTCTGGACTATATTCGAAAACAATAATGCCGATATATATAACTAAATGATGTTTTTTGGTGAAATTGTTAATTTTAAAAATTTTTGTGGATATTTTTCTGTTATATAGCGTTAGATTGTTATTGTAATAATTAAACCTTGACAAGAACATATAGATATCTTAAATTAATTTTACAATTTTATTTCTGTAATATACCATGATTAAGGAGATTGCCGAGAAAATTTAGTTAAAGGTTGTTTTAGTTAAGAGTTCTTTTTTTTTGATTTGTCATTAACCTTTAGCTGTTTCGCATTCTCCATTTTAAAAACGAATGTCAGGGACAGAGAGGTTTCAATTAAGATGACATTGGTTTTTTTTATTTGGATATAATTCGGAGGTTTATAATGAAAACGAAATTCACTTCCCTGCTTTTAGCAATCGCATTGATATTTGGCATCCAAGCGGAAAGCAAAGCTCAAAGCGAAGCTGGAATATTGTTTCTATTAATTTCACCTGGTGTTCGTGCTGACGGAATGGGGGAAGCTTTTGTTGCAGTTGCAGATGATGCATCCGCTATTTTTTGGAATAGTGGCGGTTTAGCTTTCTTAGAAAATAATGAATTCTTATTCATGCATTCAAACTGGTTGCCTCAACTGTCATCCGATCTTTTTTATGATTATGGGGCCTTTACTCACCCAGTTGATGGTCTTGGGACATTTGGACTAAGTATTACTTACATGAATTTTGGAGAGCAAAATGTAACCGACGAAAGAGGACCTGAGGTTATTGATAAATTCACCAGTTACGATTTTGCTGTTTCGGGAGCGTTTGGCACCAAAATAAAATCAAATATTGGCCTGGGTGTCAACATGAAAATAATTAGAAGTAATTTAGCCCCCTTTGGAGCAGGAAAAGAGGAAGGGACAGGGCAAGCCTGGACATTTGGTGTAGATCTTGGAATTTTGTACAAGCAATTTTTGTTTGACCGATTGAATTTTGGGATTAACCTATCCAACATGGGGCCTAAAGTGGCATATATTGATGTGGATCAAGCCGACCCCCAGCCCACTAATTTAAAATTGGGATTTGCATATCGTTTACTGGATTCTGAATTTAACAAAATTACTCTGACTGCAGATTTCAACAAGCTTCTTGTTCGCCGGTATACAGATGGAAAATCGGACCCATTTTATAAAGCAATCTTCACATCTTGGGGAGATGAACCATTTGATCAAGAAATGAAAAAAGTGATTTCACATGTCGGAATGGAATATTGGTATGCCGATTTCTTTGCTTTGCGAGCCGGGTATTGGGACGATAAAATTGGCAAAATTCGCGCCAAAACTTTTGGTGCAGGTTTTAGATATTCGATCTACCAAATTGACTTTGGCTATATTGCTGCCGGTAAAGGCCATCCATTATCAGATACAATGCGATTCTCATTCTCAGTTATTTTTTAAAGCTACTTAGAAATTGCACTTTTTAGCGAATAAAAACCGAGGTCAAGTCATTGGCCTCGGTTTTTATTTGTATAGCACTGATGTACACTTCTTTTGATAAACATCAAAAGCAAGATAACTTTTAATAGTTATAAAAGCATGAACAATTTCAAAAGCAAAGTACTCTGTTTTCTCCTGTTTTTTTTCATCATATTAATTAGGGTATCCTTTTCCCAGGTTGGGCAAAAAACCACTTTAATTCCTCAATATAAATTGAATAGTATTAGTCTCCAAAAACTGCTCAGTATTGACTACTTTAATAAAACCGGAACTAGTTCAATAGTAAAAAGGAGAAATTCATCGATAACTCTTCGGGTAATGGGAATTCGTGTTTCTTTCCAACCTGACACTGTTTCAACCACCACGGGAAATGGCACTTTTAATATTAGTTCGAATGATAGTACAGTTATTGATCCGCCGCCGCATGATCGCGAATATTTTCTGGCTCAATTAACAGCCGCATCCCGTTATTATAAATCGGTTTCAAAGAGTAAATTAATTTTGACAGGAGATGTGTATCCACTGCAAAACAATCAAAGTTATGGTTTACCACAAAAAATGGAATACTATAACCCCAATACGACTGAAGAAGAACTCAATATTCGCCAGGCAGAATTGTTTCGAGATGCCATTTTAGCAGCAAATGAAGAAGATCAAATATTATTTTCTGAATTCGATATATTTGTGGTATTTCATGCTGGCGTAGGTCAAGATTTTTCGAGCGATTTCGATTTAACACCCAATGATATCCCATCCACATTCTTATCTGAAAATGATTTGAGAGAACGTCTTGGCAACAATGATCCGGCTTATGGCGGTATTGTGACATCAAATGGGATCGTTAAAGAGGGTATCATCCTACCGGAAACGCAAAACCAAGAAGACAGTGAATTTGCCCTGAAAGGAACTTTTGTTTTACTTCTCGGCAATCAATTGGGTTTACCGAGTCTTTTTAATACGGACACAGGTCAATCAGGTGTTGGCGCCTGGGGTTTAATGGATGCCGGCGCTAGTAATTATTTTGGTTTGATCCCTGCACAACCGACTGCCTGGTCAAAGGTATTCTTGGGTTGGGAAGAGCCAATTCTGTTAGAACCGGGAACCGGGATCCAGGTAGCAGTGAGTTCTGTTAAGAAGACGCCAAGAATTTTCAAAATCCCGATTAATGCACATGAGTATTTTCTAATCGAAAATAGAAGTTCCAATTACAATAAGGATGATATTACATTTGGTTTTGACCAATTTGGACATCGTCTTGAATTCGATAGAACCGGTAGATTCACCGCACAAATCGACACATCTGCCGGTGAACGCCTCGGAGTTATTACTTCGATTGAAGAATATGATTTTGCGATCCCTGGATCCGGTATTCTTGTGTGGCACATTGATGATCGAATTATTGAGGAAAATTATAATTCAAACAGAATCAATGCTGACCCTATAAACCGGGGTGTTGATTTGGAGGAAGCTGATGGTTCCCAGGACATAGGCCAAACTTTTGGTTTTTTGAGCCCCGGAAGCGGTAGTGAGTTCGGTGTGTTGCATGACGCTTTTTACAGTGATAATGAAATACACATTCTGGCAAATCAAAGTAATTTTGTTAGCTTCTCCCCCACTTCCAATCCGTCAAGCCGAAGCAACTCGGGTGCGCAGACATTTATCACTTTATCGAATTTCAGTTCAATCGATTCCGTTATGAAATTTGATTACAGTAATTCCGTAAACTATGCCAATTTTCCAGCTCGTTTCTCAGATAATACTAGGGTGAAATTTCCTCCAACCATTGCTGAACTTTCACAAACTAATCAAGCTGCTATCTTCTTCACACCCGGAAATAATCAAATTTTTGCATGGGATCATAATGGAAATCCTTTCATTCCAAGGAAAGACTCGTTGACAGTGCAAAACTGGGATGGTAATTTGGAACGATTTCAATTAGCGCTTTTTGATACAGTACAAGGTAATATTAGCCATCCAATTGTCGTAAATGATCGGATAAGTGAAACGCCTTCCATAATCTACGCAGCAGTGGATCATGAAAAACTAATCGCCTGGTCTACAAATGAGATTGATCTTAACTCGGGATTTGCTAAGCGTATTTGGGAGAAAGACCAGGAAGTAGACCACATGCTGGTGTGGCAAGGAAACCTTGTGGTTTCAGGCGGACAAACTATGAGCCTTTTTTCTTTCGACGGCACGCAATTATGGGAAAAAGATTTAAATAGTCAAATATTATCCTTTTGTAAAACGAATATTGCAACCGGACAAACGCATCTGGCAGTACTCACTGAAAGCAGTCTCTTAATGCTAAACCAGGCAGGTTCAATTTTGACTGAAAAACAGGTTAACATTGATCAATCGAATCAAAATAGTATTACTTCCGGGTATCTGAGCGACGTCAATTCACCTTCCTTAATTTTGAATTCCGGCAGGAAAATAAATGGCTTTACTTCTGAGCTGATTGAAATTGATGGTTTGGATTTTGAACTCGACAACCCGGTTATGGGCTACCCTGTTCTTGCGGACATCGATCACGACGGCTTTGGCGAAATCATACTTTCCACTCAAAAAAGCATTTGGGTATTCAATCATAATGGCACACTTGCGAATGGCTTTCCTGTCGAATTGGATCAGCCATTGCAAAATTCTGAAAGATATTATAGCGCTCCCCTCGTTTTATTAACTCCTTCAAGCGGAAATATTTTTGCGAAAAATGGACAGAATGATATTATCGTAATCGATGAGGCAGGTAATGTAAATTCGACATTATTTTATAGTGGCGGCGGCAGTATTGAAACGCCAAACCTATCTTTGGCAGACTTGAATAACGATGGAACCATCGAATTGATCGATGCAAATTCCGATGGATTTTTCCACGTCAGAAAAGTAGATATTTCCAATTGGCTTACAGAAGGTTCCTGGCTGCAGGCAAGGTTTGATGCAAATGGCAGTAGTAATAATACCTTTGTCCCGGAGCAAGTAATAAATCCAAATAATGAACTCGTTCAGTTTGCTTATAATTATCCAAATCCCACCGAAGGGAATCAAACAACATTTCGCTTTTTGTTACAAAAAGATGCACAAATTACGATTTCGATATATGATTTAGCTGGTGAATCAATCACGAAACTTGAAACAAATGGAACCGCAAATGTTGAAAACGAAGTTGTCTGGCCACTAACTGGTGTATCAAGTGGTGTTTATATGGCAAGGTTACTGGCAGATGACGGCAAAAGCCAGGATGTTCATATAATTAAAGTTGCGGTAGTAAAATAATGTCGCGATTAATAAAACCCTTTCTGTTTATCGTACTAATTATTTCATGGAATGATAATACGGCTTTGGCCCAGCCGGATGATTTCAACCATCCGGAATTGGATTGGTATAGCATAAAGACTGAACACTTTGAAGTTCACTTTCATAATGGCGTTGAACGGACTGCTAAGGAAATCGCTCGAATCGCCGAAGAAATCTACGCCCCCATAACAGATTTATATGGATATAAAGGCGATAAACCTTTTCATTTCATAGTGCGGGATCATGATGATTATTCAAATGGGGCTGCGTATTTCTACGATAATAAAATCGAAATCTGGGCCACACCAATGGATTTTGATCTCCGTGGAACACATCCCTGGCTCCTGGGTGTTGTCACTCATGAATTCACCCATATGATCTCCCTCGACCAATCCAAAAAATTTGGAGATCATATCCCGGCTCTATACTTCCAATATATCGGATACGAGCAAGAAATTAGACCCGATGTTCTTTATGGTTTCCCAAATAGAATTGTGTCCTTTCCATTTGCAGGTGCCATTATTCCCCCCTGGTTTGCCGAAGGTATAGCGCAATTTCAATCTGAAAATACGTCTTATGATTTTTGGGACACACACCGTGATATGATTCTCCGTACCGCAGTTTTAGATCATAAAATGCTAAGCTATAATGAAATGTCCTCGTTCGGACATACAAGCCTGGGGAACGAACAAGTTTACAATTCAGGTTTTTCCCTGGTCAACTACATCAGTGAAAATTATGGATCGGATACTATTGCAAAAATTACCAGAGGTATGAAATCTCCTCTCAGGATTAATTTCAACTCCGCGGTTAAGAAGGTTTTAGGAAAATCGATAGACAAGATTTATGATGAATGGAAGAATTTCCTTGAATGCGTCTACCAAGATGGCACAAAACAAATCTCAAAAAACGAAAATCGCGGGGTAATTATAGAAAAGGAAGGATTTGGCAATTTTTATCCGGTTTGGGCACCGATCAATAACCAGGTAGCTTATGTAAGCAATAAAGGTCGAGAACATTTTAGTCCTAGCAGCCTGACTCTATATGATTTTGACAAAAAGGAATTTCAAGAAATTAAGAGCAATGTTCAGTATTCACCTGCTTTTTCACCTGAAGGCAAACAGTTGGCTTATGTTAAAAAACATCGTTACGATCGATTTGGCTCTACATATTTTGAACTTTTTATCTATGATTTGGAAAGCAAACAAGAAACTCGAATTACCCATGGTGGAAGATTAAGAAATCCAAATTGGTCCCCGGTTGAAAACAAAATAGTGTGTGTAACCGGGAAAGATGGAACAGACAATATTGTCATCGTGAATCCCTCTCAGCGAACCATTCACCCAGTTACTCGATTTAAAAATGGGGAGCAAATCTTCCGGCCTTCTTGGTCTCCCGATGGCAAACGGATCGTTTTCGATATTTCCAATAATAATGGTCGGGATATTGCGATGATCAATAAAAACGGCGATAATTTTCGTTACCTGATTCAAGACGCCTCAGATTCACGAACTCCCGTTTTCAATCCCATCGGAGGATCCATATTTTTTAGCTGGGATAAAAGTGGTATTTTCAACATTTATGAGCTAGATCTTGAATCGAATGAATCCACTCCTCTTACCAATGTTATTGGTGGGGCTTTCATGCCAAGCTATCATCCACAAAGAGGACTCGCCTACAGTTTGTATACATCGGATGGTTATAAAATAGCATATATTGCCGATCCAAAAAAGCTGAACGAATTTAACTATTTAGCGAAAGAACGACTGCCGCGTTCCACTCCTGTGACAGAAATTGCCCAGACAAACAACGGAAACAACGGAAATTCATCTATTGGATATAATCAAAAAAATGATAATCCGGATGTAGAGAAATACAAGAATACATATGGGGTTTTGAATTTATTTCCAAGAGTAATGGTTGATTATAATACCCTGAAATTGGGCAGCTATTTTGCTTCGAGTGAAGTCCTTAATAAATATTCCATCCTGGGCGGTTTTGTACTCAACCGGTCATTTGATATGGATTTATTTGGCATTATCCAATACCGAAAATTCTACCCAACTATTTTTGTGGAGGTTTACAACCAAACTCGACATACCGAAGACAATAGTGATAAATTCAAGTATAACCTTTTGGAAGTTGACCTGGGATTGGAATTGAAACTCAACACAACTAACACAATACGCGGTATGTTTGTGTACAGCCGTTATGATGGAAAAATAACCACACAGCAAGGGAACAACGAAGTAAGGTTTAGTTACACTTATTTTCTCGGATCTGATTTCTCTTTAGAATGGCGGCATGAGGGTGTTGCCAGATCAAGAACATCAGTAATCAATCCAAGATTTGGCAGGCGATTTACATTAAAATATGATCGCCTTCATAACAAATTTATCAAGGGTTTTGAAATAAACCGGAAATACAGCACTGTTCAGGAAGTATTCAAACCATTTAATTACAATCAATTTAATTTTGACTGGTCAGAATTTTTTTCATTGCCCTGGAAGCATGGTCTGGAATTTCATGTCAGAGGTGGTTTTATCGATAAACCTGTTGAAAGCTTCTTTAATTTATTTGCCGGAGGACTTCTTGGCTTAAAAGGCTATCCTTATTATAGCATCGAAGGAAGAAAACTTTTAAATACTTCCTTATCCTACCGATTCAAAATATCGGATAACCTTGGAGTCAATATACCACCCTTCCAATTTGACAAACTTTACGCAGGCTTATTTGTGGATTTTGGCAATGCCTGGAATGAGGGTTCTATTCAACTGGATGATTTCAAGAAGGATGTTGGATTTCAAATTCGGGTTGATACGTTTGCTTTTTATAATTTTCCAATGAGATTATTTTTTGATGGTGCTTACGGTTTTGATGAAATAACAAACCGCAACTTTAAGTATGGTAAAGAATGGCGTTTTTATTTTGGCTTTACATTTGATTATTTGGATTAACAACAAATATTAATGGAAAAATAAACCAATTAATGGATAATAAAAAAACTCTTTCTTGTCATTTCCGCGTTCTTTTTAGCGGGAATCCAGCTGTAAGGTTTTCGTTCAGATCCTAAAATAATTTAGATATAGGATATTTGAAAAGGAAATTTAAAATGAAAAAAAAGAAATTATTTTTAGTTTTAGTTTTAATAGTATTTTTGAACTCACTGGTTTGGGCAGAAGAAAAATCAGAGAAAAAGAATGATGAACGTTTTTCAACCCAAAACCAGGAAATATTTGGCAAGCCATTCTTACCTATAGGTCCATCAATCCTTACTTCCTTTGCTTTCCAGGATTTGGAAGCAAACAAAAATCCGGATTTGAAATCATCCAAAAAAGGGCTGTTTTTTTCCTTATTGATACCCGGGAGCGGAGAGCTTTACACCGGATCCTGGTTGAAAGGGATTTTATTTCTAGGAATTGAAGTTGCAGCGTGGACAACTTATGCATCCAATAAGAAAAAAGGAGAAGATTTAAAAATAGAGTTTAAGCAATATGCTGCAGATTATTGGAGCAATGACCGCTGGAATCAATGGTGGAATTCTCTTCCGGAAGACACCAGGCAACAGTGGGCACATCATCAATTACCGGAGACCAAAACTCAGCAATATTATGAGATGATTGGCAAATACCAAAAATTCAATGCCGGTTGGGATGACGTGGCTTTAGCAAACGCATTGACAGATACCTCTGAAACTGGTTTACATTATATGGCTATACGTGGCAAAAGTAATGACAAACTTAAGTTAGCCACGGCAATGACTGGAATTGCGTTCGCTAACCATATTCTCAGCGCCCTTGACGCAGTTTGGTCTGTTAATCGTTTTAATAAGAAAATTCAACCGCTAGTTCGTTTAAAATATACAATAGTAAATAACAAACCGACGCCCGTTGCAAGCTTTGCAATAAACTGGTGAAATTCAATATTGTGCATGAAATGAAGTAGGCATTGAAAAAACTAATTTTTGTTATTTTTATTATGATTTTTCCAACGGTTTTATTTTGTGATGAAAATCCTAATTATTTTTCATCACGTCATTATCAATTATTCAGGCCATCAAAAATCACAATATTTAAACCACAACAAACCGAACCAACTTATGAATCGACCGGACCGGTCTTTCTAAAATCTTTACTGCTACCGGGCTGGGGTCAATTATCCACCGGAGCTAATACGAGAGCCCGCTCATTTATTGTTGCAGAAGGGTTGTTTTGGAGTACGTTTGCCTCATTTCAAATATATAGTCATTTGAAGCGAAACGATTTGGAAAACTTCGCGGTCCAAAGCGCTGGTGTCAAAGGAACCGGTAAGGAAAAAACTTTCTACACCGATGTAAGCAATTTTATTGATATTTATGAACATAACGAAGAGATGAGGCGTTTTCGTCGTTATGATGATGTATATCCAATTGACGAGGAGAATTTCTGGCAATGGAACTCAGTTAAGGACCAAAACAAATTTGATGAGTTACGCCTTTCTGCTGAAAAAGCGAACCGAAATTCCACTTTAATACTAGGAGCAATTATAGCAAACCATGTCATCAGTGGAATAGACGCCATATTTGTCGCTCGTGGAAAATTAACAAAAATTGGTTCTCATGTCAAAGTGGGTCCATCACTTGGAACTTCCGGGGATGTACATTTGAGTCTTTCCTTTTCAACGACCTGGTAACCGTTTTTTCCATAAATGCAAACTGAGAATTCGAATCCGATAAAAGAAAGAATTCTGATTACCGGGGGAAGTAGTTTTCTTGGTGGATATTTGGTTAAGGAAGCTGAAAAACGATTTGATGTTACAGCTACATACTATCAAAATCTTCCCATATATGATGGTTGTCATTGGCAGTTTTTAGATTTATCAATTATGGATCAAATTGAGAAGTGCGTTACTGATATACAGCCAAATATAATCATTCACAATGCTGCAATAACAAATGTAGATACAAGCGAAAAAAATAAAACACAAACTCTTAAAATAAATACACACGCAAGTAAGAAAATTGCTCAAATAGCACATGATATGGGAACAAGAGTAATATACATTTCAACAGACCTGGTTTTTAATGGTGTAGAAGCAGCTTATGGAGAAGACTCAGCCCCTGCTCCTTTAAACCATTATGGCTGGAGCAAATGGCAAGGTGAATTAGCTATAAAAGAAAACTGTTCTGATTATATTGTTATCAGACCTTCGATTATCTTTGGTCCACCAGTTATTTCCGGAACTTCTTTTAGCGAATGGATGATCCACTCATGGCGTAAAAGTAAGGCTACAAAGCTTTTTTCGGATCAATTCAGAACCCCTATTTTCGCAGGTAATTTAGCGGATGCCATCTTCGAAGCTGCAAAAATCGAGTTTACCGGGACACTTCATATCGGTGGCTCCGAATCAATTGATCGCTATCGATTCGGATTATTATTAGCGCAACATTTAGGTGCGGATATAAACAATATCGAAAAATCTACAATGCAGGATGTACAATTAACAGGCAACCGTCCAGCCGATGTATCTCTTGATATTACACTTGCCAAACAAATACTTAATACCCGATTGTACGATTGTCGTGAGGGAATTCTTAAAGCTTACCCCAATAAACAAGTTTCATAATTCTTACCAGAGAACCTCAATAATTAATTATTCTTCAACCTCTACACCTTTCCAGAAGGCAACATGGTCTTTTATTTGTTTTGCTGCGTCTTTCGGGTTTGGATAATACCATGCAGCATTTTCATTACGTTTCCCATCAACTTCGATATGATAATAGCTTGCAGTCCCTTTCCAAGGACATATCGTATGATAATCACTCTCAATGAAAAATTCTCTCATGATCGAATCCGGCGGAAAATATTGATTTCCTTCAACGACTTCAGTTTGATCGCTCTCGGCTAAAACTTTTAGGTTCCACCTGACTTTTGGCATTTTTCTCTCCTTATGACTTAATAACTTTGAGACTCTTAAAATAAACCATAAACCAAGAATATTTTTACGTAGATTTAAATTCCAGGTTTTAATTTTTGAGTTTTAAATGTTTTTCCAAAGACAATTTACTTTTCGATTTATAAAGTACTTATCAAATCTCTTCTGCTGATTTTATTATTTTATTGACCAATCCATAATCAATTGCTTCTTCTGCAGTCATCCAAAAATTGCGATCTGTTTCTTTTTCAATTTTTTTTAAGGATTGTCCTGTTTGTTTGGCAAATATTTTGTTAAGGCGGTATTTCATTTTAACGATTTCCTTTGCTTCAATACTGATGTCAGATGCCACACCACCAACACCACCCATGGGTTGGTGAAGTAAAAACCGGGTATTTGGAAGACAGTATCTTTGTTCCAAAGGAACAGATATGAAAATAAAAGCGCCTGCACTAGCAACCCAGCCAGTGCCTATTATTTCAACCTTTGGTTTAACGAATTGAATCATATCAAATATTGTATCTCCGGATTCGACATGACCACCTTGTGAATTAATGAATATCTTAATATCATTGTCAGAGTCGATAGACAAAACCAACAGTTTTTCAGTAACTTCTTTAGCTAGTTTCTGGTTTATTTCGCCGTAGATTAATAGGGTTCGTGTTTTAAATAATTTTTGATCTATCCTAAATTTAAGTCCGTCTTTTTCCTCTGATTCCTTAGACTCTATGTTCAATGTCATTTATTCTCCTTAGTTATTATTTGATTTCCACTCAAACAAATTGAATATAATTGATTCCTTGAGTGATGCAAACAAAATTGCTATCAACAATAAAACTCTACTTTTAACCCAGATTTTAAAAAGTAAAATATTAACAGTCTGTTAAGATTTGATCATAATGATTCGATAAATTAAAATGATGCCATGATTCAATCAATTAAATAAGTGAAATAAGGATTGTGGGGTTTCCAAAAATCTTCAAGATCATGAATCACTTCGAAAAACCTCAACATTTCAATTCCTGCAAATTGATTTTGGCAACTGCCTTTATTGCGATCCTTGCCGCCAATGTCCAGGCACAGAAACCAAAAATCAAATTTCAACACCTGACAATCAAGGATGGATTATCGCAAGGCCCGGTAGATTGTATCTTCCAGGATAACAAGGGAATCATATGGTTTGGCACAGAAGACGGACTGAATAAATACGATTATGATTCAGATCAATTATTTCGCTATCGGTCGGATCCTTCAGACCATCAAAATCTCAGTAGTAATTTTGTAACTGCGATTTACGAAGATAAATCCGGTATACTTTGGATTGAAACAGAAAATGGATTGAATCAGTTAGATCGGAGCAATAATCAATTCAACCGATATCAAATTCATTCTGCTAAAATAAATAATTCACTCAATAATAAAGTCACGGAAATAAGCAGGGATCAAGAAGGTAATCTTTGGATTGCGACTGATAGAAGTAGGACTCAAATAATTTAATTCAACAAGAATCTCCAACAAATCGATTTCGGCAAATGTTTCTTATCTAAATCAACCTAAAATCAACCTATTTCTGACACCATGAAACTCTCATTATCTTATAAAGAAAACTTTATTTCGTTTGAATTTGAGTATTGAATTATGTCATTCCAGAAAAGAATCAACATGCCTATAAAATGGATGGAATTGACAAAAAGTGGAATTATGAGGGTAACCGAAGATTTGTTAATACTACAAACTTCAGCCTCGGCGATTACACGTTTAATGTAAAAGGGTCAAACAATGATGGAAATCGGAACCAAGAGGGGCAAGTATAAAAATTACAATTACACCTCCCTTTTGGCAAACCCTTTGGTTTGGTAGCCTAATTATTTTTTTGGTGTTATTCTTAATTCTCATCATTTCATTTACAAACTAAGAACTCGTTCAATCAAGGAAAGAAATAAAATACTGGAACAATGTGTGGAAGAACGCACAGCATCTCTACAACGGGAAATTAAAGATCGAATTCGTACTGAAGAAGCTTTGCATCAGAAAACAACCCTAATCAAATTACATCAAGAAATAGCTGTTGCAGCAAATAAAGCGCTTACAATGGAAGATGCTGCCCAGGCATGTATCGATAAAGTATGTGATTACATGAGGTGGCCAATTGGACATGTCTATTTGCCGTCTGAGAATTCACCGACGGAAATGATTCCGTCTTCAATTTGGCACCTTGACGACGCGAAAAAGTTTGAGGAATTCCAGAACATAACGGCCTCTTACAGATTTTCACCGAATGTTGGATTACCAGGTACTGTTTTAGCTACAAAAAAACCGGATTGGACTACACTTCCGAAAAAAGAAAGGGAGTTTACTCGAGCAAAAGTAGCCAGACAAATTGGCATCGAAAGTGGATTTGCTTTTCCTGTATTGTTAGGCGATGAAGTAGTAGCTGTTCTGGAATTTTTTTCGGAAAAATCCAGTAGCCTGATAAATCATTCATTGATGCGATGACCCAAATAGGCACACAATTAAGCCGAGTTAATTGAGAGATCACAGGCAAAAGCTGCTTTGCTGAAAGCCAAAGAGACTGCCGAAACTGCTACAAAAGCAAAAAGTGAATCCCTGGCTATTATGAGCCACGAAATTCGAACCCCCTCTTAATGGAATTATCGGTATGACCAGTTTGTTGAAGTGAAGCAGGATCAGGTTCAACATTTTGGTTCACTGCAGTTTTTGAAAAGCAGCCTCCTAATAAATTACAAGATTATCAAGGACCAAACAAAAGTCAAGTTTCAGATGAAAACATTCAAATAACATCTCAATCAGGACATAATCAAAGCGAAATAAAACTTTTACTTGTGGAAGATAATTTAACCAATCAAAAAGTTGCCAAACGTTTTATCGAAAAATTAGGCTACCGGGTGGATGTGGTGTTTAACGGAAAAGAAGCAGTTGAAGTGTTGAAATACAGTCATTACGATTTGATTTTTATGGATATTCAAATGCCAGAAATGGACGGAATCGAGGCAACAAAAATCATCCGAAACCCTGAATCAGAAGTTAAAAATCACAATATTCCTATAATCGCCATGACCGCACACGCTTTAAAGGGAGACCGGGAGAGGATGTTGGATGCGGGAATGGACGATTACATTGCCAAACCGATTCGCACAAAAGAGCTTGCAATTGTATTGGAAAGACAACTATCTGCAAACATTACGCTGGGGCAAACCTCAAAAAGAAATCCGCAAAAGAATATGGTGGATCAATCCATGATTCAGGATATCCTAGACAATTCTAGAAATTGATATAAAAACCTTTAGAATAAGATGATTTATTCACCCAGATAGGTGCATCCGGCGTTACAAGTCTCGTGCACGTCAATTTGATGGAGTTGGGGCAAATTACTGCTGAGCCTTTTCCAAAGGTATCTTGCTATATTTTCACTTGTTGGATTTTCTAATCCGGGTATTTCATTTAAATAATGATGGTCTAATTCCGTAAGTATGGGATCAAATGCTTTTTTAATATCGGCAAAATCAATAACCCAGCCTACATCCGCATCGACTTCCCCGGAAGCATGAATTACCACTCTAAACGAATGCCCATGTAGTCTTTTACATTTATGACCATCGGGAACATTTGGTAAATAATGTGCAGCTTCAAATTTAAATGATTTGAAAACAATCATAATATTCATTGATCCTACAAGTTAAATATTTTCAACCAGCTTTCTAATATCATATGAAAACTAGCTGTATAACCGGTTTTTCTGCGCTATCAATAACAATAAATGAGGAGTTAAAGTAATCCTGTTTTCACCTTTAAAGGATTTGGATTTTTCATCAAATTCCAATTTAATACGGTAGTGAATCGCATCATAATTATGGCTGTGTTCGGTTTGTTTTGGTCGATCGTATATATTTACTGTCTGGGAATTAGAGATTTGCGATCCCAAGAAAAAAAGAAGAGAAATCAAAATCGAAAATTGGTGCTTTTTCATAATTATTTTCTTTGCCAACAACAACTTGTTTTGAATCAAGGACTATTAGATATTGACTTTGTTGCAGGCCGTATCTGCAAAATCCCTCTTTCTTCCATTAATTTCTCTATTCCCTCAATTTCAGTTGGTACGAAATTGGTAAAATTCTCTACGCCCTCTTCCGTTACAACCACAACATCTTCAATGCGAACATAAAGTTTTTCCTCCGGAACCCACAACATGGGATCAATCGAGAATACCATACCTGGTTTTAATAAACCGTCCCTATAATTCCCAACATCATGAACTGCCATTCCTACAGAATGGGATAAATGTCCCCGAAAAGTCAGGGTACCCTCACAAGCCTTTTTGTATGCTGGCTTTGAGAATCGAGTTTTCTCAAAGACTCCTTTCATCACCTCTGCGGCCTCATCCATTACTTTGGCTGCGGAAACTCCAGGGCGAATGTATTGCAATATTGTTTTGTAGTACTTCAAGATAAAACCATATAACTCACGCTGTCCGGAAGTAAATTTGCCATTAACCGGCCACATTCTGGCAACATCGCTGGTGTAGAAACGGTACTCCGGTGCATAATCCATTAAAACCAGATCACCACTTTTTAGTACACTTTTATTGTGAAAATAGTGTCCCATCCATGCATTGGTCCCGCCGGCAGTGATTGAAGAGTAGCCTTCATTGCGGGCGCCATTAATCAAGAAAATATACCGGGCTGCCCCATCCAATTGATATTCCATCACACCTGGCTTTGTGCTTCGCATCGCTTCCATAAGACCCATCCCAGCCAATTGACTCGCACGCCGGATCAATATTATTTCAGCCGGACTTTTTACGACACGTATGTCATCCAATATCGGTGATAGATCCTGTATTTCGAACTGCGGGAATCTGGACTTCAGCAAATGGATAAAATGTCCTTCTCGAGAAGGGCTGCCATCCCAGGGATCGGATGCAATTGCAGCGTTACCGCGGATTAATTCATCGCGACTGGTTGCCTTTCCTTCAGCCGGACTGAAAGGCGTATATACTGATGGAAACGGTGCCCTTATCAGAAAACCTGTGAAATGTCTGGCCATTAAGTCTGAACCATAAACCGCATCGACGCCAGTCAATTCTTTCACCAATTTAACATCTTCCGCTGAAAGAACTTTACCTTCATTGCGCTCACGAGCTTCATCGCGATGGGGCAAATACAAGGTCGATCGCCGATTCCTTCCATCCATTAGCAAATAGGAATGTGGGGTTTCCAATCCGCATAGATAGTAGAATTCATTGGATTGACGAAAGACTTCAAATCCACGAACAGCAGTTCCGCCTTGGATAAGTGCCAAGGAGTGATTTCCAATTTTATCAAAAACTCGCGATCTGCGTTCCGCGAACTCCTCGATAGTAAAATCAGTTTGATAATAATAATTCTCTTGAGAGAACAAAAGGATTGGAAAAAATAACAAGCCAAAGATTAAAACACCTAGTTTAGCCATAACTCTACCTCTATTTCTTTAATATTTTATTTAGTGATTTATGAATATTAAGAGATCATACTTTAGAAGCAAGACAAAACCCTACTGATTGGATCAATCAAAACGAAATATGCTTTTTTCACTTGCTTTAATTGGATTTATTCATTTTATAATGAATTCATACAATCAAATACAACCACAGAAAAGAGGATCGCATGAATTCTCAGGAAATGATCGAGCTTTGTCAAAAGCATACAATTTATGAATGGTCATCCATTGAGTCGGTAAATCCAATACCTGTGGCTAAAGCCCAGGGTGTTTATTTCTGGACGCCGGAAGGAAAGCGCTTCATCGATTTTAACAGCCAGCTGATGTGTGTAAATATCGGCCATGCCCATCCCAAAGTCATCAAGGCGATGAAAAATGCTCTGGATGATCTCATTTATGTCTATCCATTAACTGCAACAGAATCCAGAGCTAAGTTAGGGAAGAAACTGGCTCAAATTGTACCTGGCAATATTAACACATTCTTTTTCACAGTTGGCGGAGCGGAAGCAAATGAAAATGCTATTCGAGCTGCGCGCCTTTATACCGGGCGCCAAAAAATTCTGTCTCGCTACAGAAGTTATCATGGCGGCAGCCATCTTTGCATGCAGCTAACCGGGGATCCACGTAGAATACCCAATGAACCCGGAACTCCCGGAATTGTCCATGTGTTAGATCCTCAGCCATATAATTATTCCTTTGGCAACTCTGAAGAAGAAATCACCAAGGATAACCTCATATATTTGGATGAGGTTATCCAGTACGAAGGACCCAATAACATAGCTGCTATGATTGTGGAGACAGTAACCGGCACCAATGGAATTCTCGTACCTCCCAAAGGCTATCTGCAAGGCCTTCATGAATTGCTGAATCAATATGACATCCTTTTGATATGCGATGAGATTATGAGCGGTTTTGGCAGAACAGGTAAGATGTTTGCATTTGAACATTTTGGGATAATACCAGATATTGTAACGATGGCAAAAGGATTGACGAGTGCATATATACCACTGGGTTGTGTCGGTGTAAGCGATGCAATTGCAGATCATTTTCGGAAGAATGTTTTTTGGGGTGGATTAACCTATAACTCCCATCCATTAGCATTGAATACTGCTATGGCTGTTATTGAAGTCATACAGGAGGAAGATTTAGCAGAAAATGCAGCCAGGTTGGGAAAAATCATGCGTGATGAAATGGATCGTCTCACACGAAAACATCCCAGCGTCAAAGAAGGCAGATGCATCGGTCTTTTTGGTATGATCGACATCCAGAAAAACGCTAGCGGTGAGTTAATAGCGCCGTACAACGGAACTTCCGAACCTATGAAAAAGTTAGCAAATTTTTTCCGCGAGGAAGGATTGTTCACTTTCTTGCGCTGGGCCAGCTTCATGTGTAATCCCCCGCTTTGCATCACCGAAAAGCAGTTACTCGAAGGATTTGAAATTATAGACCGGGGTCTTGATTTAACCGATCAAGCATTTGAAGGTTGACACTCTTTGAGAAGGAATTGAATCTATGTTGATAAAGCTCAGTATTGTTCTTTTGTACCTAGCAGTCTTAATTGGGATAGGCTTTCTTGCATCCCGCCGGATGAAAAATCTCCGAGATTATTTTGCTGCCGGCAAAAAACTTGGGTTCCTGACAGTTGCTTTTTCTGCAAGGGCAACCGGGGAATCTGCATGGCTTTTGCTTGGATTAACAGGCATGGGAGCTGCGGTTGGATTAAAAGCTTTTTGGGTCGTTTTGGGAGAAGTACTGGGAGTTGCATTTGCCTGGATTTTTATGGCTCGCCGGTTCAAACGATTAACCGATGAATACGATTCCATCACCATTCCGGATTACCTGGAATCGAGATTTCGAGACAAAAGTCACCATCTTCGGTTGGTTTCAGCTGCGACATTGGTGATTTTTGTAACTATTTATGTAAGCGCCCAAATATTCGCCACCGGGAAAGCATTCAACAGTTTTTTAGACTGGAATTTTTATTTAGGCGCTATCATTGGATTTGGCGTTGTGTTGGTTTATAGCGTAGCTGGCGGTTTTCTGGCTGTAGCATGGTCCGATGTTTTCCAAGGCTCGTTAATGATTCTTGGCCTTGTCTTTCTTCCGGTTTTTGGTTTAGTTTCAATAGGAGGCTGGTCATCTTTAACAACTTCCCTGAATTCCATTGATCCGGCATTAATGACCATCACAGGAGCTGGCGGTTGGAGTATCATCAATATTGCTTCTATTTTTTCATTGGCTTTAATAGGCTTAGGATTCATGGGTTCTCCGCAAATCTTCGTCAGGTTTATCGCCCTAAAGGAAGAAAAAGAAATTCCTAAAGGGACAGTGGTCGCAATTCTTTGGACTTTATTCGCAGATTCCGGGGCGGTATTAACAGGCATTGTGGGTAGGTCGCTACTAACAGGTCCTAATGATACTCTCGAATCTGTGTTGGGAGAAAATGCTGAAGCCGTATTACCTATGCTTGTAGATTCACTGCTGCCCATGTTTTTGGTGGGATTATATATCGCAATTGTATTGTCTGCAATAATGTCGACAGTCGACTCTTTACTTCTCGTAGCTAGCAGTGCTGCAGTTCGCGATTATTACCAGAAAGTTCGCCATCCAAATCTTAAAGACGATGAATTGGTTGGATTAAGCCGTAAAGTCACTATTGCTATTGCCCTTATCGCCCTATGTATTGCTTTATTTGTTGCCTGGCTCACTAAAGGAGGAACGATTTTCTGGTTTGTCATTTTTGGCTGGGGTGGTATCGCAGCCACATTTTGCCCAACCATTATTCTGTCTCTTTTTTGGCGGGGAATGACTGCCAACGGTGCAATTGCAGCGATGATTACAGGATTTGTTTGTATACCTATTTTCAATTTTTGGGCGCCGCATTGGCCAGGTGTTGGAGAATTCTTCTCACAACTAAGCGAATTGCCACCCGCATTTTTGCTGTCTGGGATTATGGGAGTATTGGTAAGTATATTTATGCCACAGAATCACACGGAAAGACACAGAAAAACCATTGAAAATTGATTTCATTATCTAACTCAATTGATTTTTACATTATAAATCGTTTAAAGGTGCATTTCTCTCCCCATAATTTAATAGTAACCCTACACGTAGATTAGTTGCTTTTAAATAATTCAGCAGTTGGGAACTACGTTTTAAATTCAATTCTTTTTCAGCCTTTATCTCAACAATGATTTTATTTTCAACTAATAAATCTGCAGTATAATTCCAATCTTTTTTTGTTTATAGTACACATCAATGGGATACTGCTGTTTCGCTTTAATATTTCTCAGATTCAATTCCTCTACCAATGAATTTTCATATACTTTTTCCAGAAATCCATATCCTAGAATTTTCCAAACTTCAAAGGCAGCCCCAAGAATCTTCTCAGTTATTTCACTATATAGTGTCTGAACAAAAACTCGACAACTAGTGTCATTCCGTTAATCTTTTGAGCCGGAATCTAATCATTTCAAGCAGGTAGATTCCCGCTAAAAGCATGCGGGAATGACAGAATGGGTGCTTTTCGTTCAAACACTATGATAGCAAGTTTTTCATTTTATCCCTCCCTCTAAAGTATCCAATTTATTTTTTTCAGCGCTTTTCCGTGTGATTCCGTGGCCTAACTCCACCGCTCAATCACGACTTTAGTTTGTGTAAAAAACTCTATTGAATGTTTCCCCTGTCCATGCAAATCGCCGTAAAAACTATCCTTCCATCCGCTGAATGGGAAAAAGGCCATGGGTGCTGCAACACCAACATTGATACCAATATTTCCCGCCTCGACTTCGTAACGAAATTTCCTGGCATAAGAACCATTTTTGGTAAACAGACATGCCATGTTGCCATATTGTCCGGAATTGACAAACTCAATTGCTTCTTCGATCGTTTCAAAATGCATTAAACCCAGAACCGGGCCAAATATCTCGGATTTAACCACATCACTTTTGGGATGTAAATTTGCAAGAATGGTGGGTCGAATAAAATATCCCTTTTCATATCCTGGTATGACTGCTTTCCGGCCATCAACCACCGGCTTTGCACCTTCCGAAATACTTTTCTCTACGATCGATTCTATTCTACTTTTACTTTCAGATGTGATCACAGGACCCATATCCACACCCTCATCCAATCCATACCCTACATTTCTATTCATTACTGCACTTACAATTGAGTCTGTAAATGGTTGCCGAGCTTCGCCAACAGTAATTGCGAGCGAGCCGGCAAGGCATCTTTGACCGGCACACCCGAATGCACTTTCGGCCAAAACATTTGAAGCTTCCTGGAAGTCAGCATCAGGCATTACAATGACCGGATTTTTAGCCCCCCCCTGGCATTGAGCCCTTTTCCCATTTTCTGCAGCGCGAGTATAAATGTATTTTGCTACTGGCGTTGAACCGACAAAACTGACGGCACGAATTGCCGGATGATCTAAAATGGAATCGACAGCTTCATTTGCCCCATTCACTAAATTTACCACACCCTTGGGCAATCCTGTTTTCTCGATTAGCTCAAAAGCCTTTTGCATGGTCACAGGTGTCTTCTCGGAAGGTTTAATGATTACCGTGTTTCCACAAGCAATTGCCATTGGCATAAACCAGAAAGAGATCATCCCTGGGAAATTGAAAGGAGCAATAATTGCACAGACACCAATAGGTTGGCGAATCATCATTTCATCAATTCCGCGAGCTATGTCCTCATTGTTATATCCCTGGATCATCATTGGCGTACCACAAGCCACCTCAACATTTTCGATTGCTCTTCTTATTTCACCCTGGGATTCTTGCAACGTCTTGCCACACTCCATTGTGATTGTCCTGCTGAGTTCCTCAAAATGCTCTTCCAATAGATATTTCAAATTAAACAAGTACTGAATACGCTCTGTAATGGGTGTACGCCGCCAATCTACCAAGGCTCGAGAAGCAGCTTGAATTGCCTGGTCGACTTCTTCAGAGGGTGACAATGGAACGTGGGCCATCAACTCTGTGGTCGCTGGATTGATTACTGCCAAAAGATCCATAGCTTTTGATTTTTGCCATTTCCCGTCGATAAAATTTTTCAAGTCTTGCTTTTGTTCTTGCATTGTTTCTCCTTAATAAAATTGTCAATTTGTATCTTAATTGAAATTCCAATTGTTTATATTCGCAGGACAAGACAAGATTTGGATCCAGAAAAAATTAGCTGATTTTCTTTAGAATATATATATCATTTGGAATAACTCCCATAAAGAATCCGTTCTATTATTTTGAACTTAAAAGAAATATTAGATACAATATCAACCGGGATAAAACGAATTAATAGTATTTAAAAATTAAAGGGTTTGCCATGTTTACCTATTCAAAAACAATTATGAAATATGTATCTGTATTATTCTTAACGATCAGTTGCAGTAGTGATGTTTCCGGACCGGATGGAGCAAAAGTTGAAATGAAGGATGGAAGGTATTTAATCGTTGATAACACTGGCAAAAAGTGGGATGTAACTCATGCCAAAGAAAAATACGGTATGGAACCTGCAGAATTTCAATTCGGATTAGGACCATTTGCTATCAAACCTATTTTAAATCCAAAAATGCTTTCTCCAGGGGATACCGGTTATCCCTTTGATAATGAAACCTTTTTGGTTCTGGCAACCGAAATTAACAATGATCCTCGTGCATACTCTATCGGAGTATTGAGCATTCATGAAATTGCTAATGAAATATTTGCAGATGCACATGTCGCTGTAGCTTACTGACCTCTCGTCGATTTGGCTGCCGTGTACAGCCGTGAAATAGATGATAAAGTCTTAACATTAAGTGCCAGCGGTTGGACATACAAAAATACTTTTGTACTTTTCGACTACGAGACCGAAAGTATGTGGTATCATCTTTCCGGGACCGACGGGCTAACCAGTATTGCTGGTGTTTATAAAGACAGAAAATTGGAGGAATTGATTTCTGTAAAAACAAGATGGAAGGATTGGGTGGCCAGTCATCCGGATACAAAAATTTTGGATTATTAATTATTGAGTTGGATTGTCCTTGTCATGAAGAATCAGAAAATATTTTGTTATTCAACAAGTTATTTTATCCTGGTTCTTTTTTTTCTATCATTCAGTGTAAATACTTTTGCAGGAGCATGGCCTCAAAAAAAGGGTGGATATTATTTCAAACTTTCGGGAAACTACTTTTTCACCAGGTCGGAATTCAATCATCTTGGCAATAAAGTAGCAATTTTTGCCGAAAAAATTGCTTTTAAAAATGCTTCTTTCCGTGATTTCAATATCAATATATACGCTGAATATGGCTTTACTTCAAAGTTAACAGGCATCGTAAATGTACCGTTTAAAATATTAAACTCGAAATGGGATAAGTATCTAACTCAAGACATTCTTGCCAGCCGTGAATCCTTATTTACAAATGGTCTAGGAGATTTTTCTCTTATCAGCCGATACGCGATAATCACAAACCCGATTGTTTTGTCACTACAAGGAGGCGTCAAATTGCCTTTAGGCTATGATAAGAGACCGAGTAATGATGGAGCTCCTTTAGGCACTGGAGATTTAGATTATGAGGGTCATTTATTATTTGGATTTAGTTTTCATCCCATACCTATTTATTTTACATCAGGTATTGGCTACAGAGTTAGAACCGGCAGACTTCATGATGAAATTCTTTACTCAGTTGAAATCGGGTATAATAAAAATCGCCTGCTATTCAAGATCAACCTGGATGGAATTCAAAATACAACTACACCACTTGACTTAATAGGATTACCCGTCGTTACACCCTTGCCCGGTGGAGGCGGTGTTAACCCTTCCGTGATCGTTGGCGACCAAAATATTCTAAAAATCAGTCCAGCTATTATTTATAATATTAAAGATCATTTAGCTATCCAGGCAGAAGTTCTCCATATTTTTTCAGGTAAAAACACAACGAGTGGTTCAATATTTTCTTTGGGATTTATTTTTTCCAAATGAGGAACTTTTCATAACAAAGATGATGTAATTTCATTTTCACCAAAAAAAGACACATCCCCGGATGTGCCTTTTAAAAATAAAAAATTATTACAAGGCAACCACATCAAGGGCTTGGGGGCCTTTCTCTCCTTGACCGATAGCAAATTCAACTTTTTGGCCCTCCTGAAGTGTTCGAAATCCATCGGTTTTGATTGATGTATAATGAACAAATACATCTTCTCCCTGTTCACGGACAATGAACCCAAATCCTTTTTTTTCATTGAACCATTTAACAGTTCCGGTTTCGCGATCTGCCATAACCTTACCTCCTCGAAACAAAAGAATATAATTTAATTTAACTCAACTATTTGATGGCAGAGCGCTCAGACCTGAATAAACCATCAGATTTCTAGTTACATAAAAGAACGAATACCAACCAAATTTCGCACAATTTAAGAAGGTAAATATTTATTGTCAAGAAAAAAAATAAATTTTCTTGTTAATATTAAGATTCAGTTAATTGTGCCCAATACTGCCTGTTTTCGCATGTTGATAATAACTTTCCAAATCTATATTAGTACCACATATGATCAAACCAATTCGCTTACCAGCCAAACGTTGCCGTAATGGACCCAGTAAAGCAGCCATTGCAGCAGCACCTGCCGGTTCAACAGCAAGTTTCATCTCCTGGAAAAGTAAAAACATAGCGCTGCATATCTCATCATCGTTAACCAAAATAAGTTCATCTACATATTTTTGGCATAGAGACAAGCTATATGGGGCGGTATGTGGGGCGCCAAGGCTATCGGCAATAGTGCGAACTTTATCTAGTGACTCCGGTTTTCCCGATGCAAAGCTAAGATGCATTGTATTCGCGCCTTCAGGTTCAATACCAAAGACAGCGCAATCCGGCTGAAGTTGTTTAACTGCAGCCGATACCCCTGCACAAAGCCCGCCACCTCCAATGGGTATTAAAACAGCATCCAGTTTTTCAACTTGTTCACAAAACTCAAGGCCTAAAGTCGCGGTTCCTAAAGCAGTTAATGGGCCTTCAAATGGATGAACAAAAATTCTCCCTTCTTTTGATTCGATTTCATGGACTCGATCAAATGCTTTGTGAACATCGTCAACCAATATCACTTCTGTTCCCATGGATTTACATCGCTGCACCCTGGCAGGATTTGCTGATTTTGGCATCACAACTTTTGCGGTTGTACCAAGCACACTGGCCGCATACCCTAAGGCAATGGCATGGTTCCCCGCACTAACGCCGGTTACGCCGCGTGCCAACTCCTCTTTCGAAAGAGAAAACATATTGGTCAAAGCACCCCTGGGTTTAAAACTACCGCTAAATTGGAAAAGCTCCAATTTAAGAAATACTTGGGAATCTTTTCCCAAATAATTAGCTACAACATCCGACTGCATATGCCAAACGGGTGTTTTTCGGATCAGATTTCCCAATCGCTTCCGGGCATTGCGAATTTCCGAGACATCCGGACTAGAAATTTCTTGAAATTGTTTGCGTTCTAAGTTTAACATGAGCAACCCTTAGACGGATTAATTATATTCAGTTCAAAAACTATTCAATATAATGAGTTCGTGAGTTTGGGTCAATAAAAAAAAGCAACTGTGGTAATGTATTCAGTTGCTTCTTAACAAAACATAATTGCGCTTGTCAAAATCAAAGAGATCTGTTATTTTTTAAACCTGCCATGATTTAATTATTAGCATTTTCTTGGACCCATTCGGGATAATTCAATACACAATTGCTCAAAACAAAACCCCGTAAAATATATTTAACGGGGTTTTATTCAAAGTAGGTATATGCTAAAGTTACGGATTAAATCTATCCATTCCCAAATCGATCATTTTAATGAAGTGTTTAGAGTATAATAAAAGCGGTAAACAGAAGCCATTTCGTGTTCGCTTTTAAACTCCTTGATCGGGACTAACTTAAAATGTTGTTTTGTGGTTTCCTTTTCATAATTATTTAAAGTCATAAAAAAATCTTCAGCGGTGGGGTTGGTATTATTTAATATCGAAGCATGAAGAATTTTAAGGTCGCCACGATCCAATACTTTCAGCATTGTTAATTTGTCAGAAATATTCATGATTTTAGTCCGTTGGGCTTGCACTTTAAAAGAAAATTTGCGACGCTCGCTGGGTGATATACCAATCTCTCTTTCGGCATACTCATAGAGTGTTGCATCCTTCGGCACCTCATTTTGCAAATAAGTCATCAACTGCTTAAAGTTGTTATTCGCTTCGATCGTTAATTTAATAGCATCAATACGGTCGGTCAAAAAAACGGCCTTGTTAAAAAAAGGTATAGCAAATACAAGTATTGTGAATACTACAACTCCTCCGACCATGGCTAATTTTTTCAACTGCTCTGTGGAATACTTTTCCCAAACATTTTTGCACCGGCAAATCAATCGAGCTGAAAGAATGCCTATTACCATAGCAAACGGGAATCCGGCCCCTAACAAATAACCATTGTGGTAATAAATACTCATGAGAAATAAAAACAAAGATGCAAGAGCCCAACCAATGGGCATGCGTAATTCATCATCAAATATGAATAGATACAAACAGCATAACACAAACCAGTAAATGGCATAAGGTTGATGTAACATAAGGAGAAATGTTACTATCAAAATTACGGGCGGCCACATCCAATCCAGTTTTTTGAATTTAAATCTTTCTTTAGCTTTCTGTGCTAAATGGTGAAAAACGCCACCTCCAAAAACCAAAAGCATAATTGAGCCTGTAATCCCACTCGTCAGAATAGTACCGTAATAGAAGAATCTTTCCGAAAGATAATTTAACACTTTATCATAATCGGAAGCGAACGCCAAAACCGAAATGCGGCCGATCGACCATGAAAATGTAATCACAAAAAAGCCGGCCATCAAAATACCTAGTATTGGTAAATATTTGCGTAAAGAGAAGTTCGATAGGCTACCCCTATGCTCGAAGAGAAAAGTGACCAGGATCGCTATCAAAATGATCGGCGTAGTTTGCCGGCTCATTGCCGGAACCAAAAAAAGGAGCATGCCAACCAAATTATACCAACTGTACTTCTTTAAAAAGCACCAAAAAAAGTAAATCATGCCAAGCTGGTAAAAAAAAGAGACTGCCGTATGTAAGAGAAATAGGTTATACATACTTCCATGAAAGACTGCGAATAGCGCCAGACAGCTCAATACTGCAGCAAGCATTCCTGATCGCTTTTCCACCAGTCTAAATAAAAAATAAACAGCTGCAATAAAAAATAACCCCCCGATAAAATAATATGGGCCTGATGTGGTTCCGAATAAATGCCATAAAGCTTTAACATAAAGATAAACAAACGGCCGCCAGGCTCCGGCGATTCCCGGATAGTTATCAAACTTGTTCACCTCAGGGTTAGTGGATAGAGCTTCGTAAAAGGGTTGAGTAAATTCTTTTGCCCACAACAACTTTACTGAATCGTCGTGGCGAAAATAGAATTGCGAACCCAGAATTGGAATGCTGATAAAGGGAGCTAATGCCAAAACGATTGAAAGTATCCGAATAGTTTTCGGAGAAAATTGTATTTTATAAATTTGTTTCAATTTTCTGTCTTATTTAAATCCTTTAAAATAATTCAATTCAGTGGCTACTCCATTTGAGAAAGCAAATACACGTAACTCGGAAATGTCCAGGTTATCGACCTTGAACATTTTTAATGGGAGTTCAAACCTGAAACCGCTTTTCAAAAGTGCATTACTATATTTCTTAGAAAGATCAGGTCGATTAACATTATTCTGCCCCCAATAGATATTTTCTCCTTTGTGAAGTACCATAATTACGACTGGTAGATGAGGATTCTTTAAATCAATAGCCCAGCCAATTAATTCAACTTTGTTATTATTTTCTAAATTCACTTTTTCTAATAAGCCCTTCAAAGCATTTTTGGCTAATGGTATTTTTAAACCATTTTCGTAA
>JADFJB010000048.1 GCA_022566355.1 candidate division KSB1 bacterium | reverse complement strand
TCTTATTAAAAAATAAAAGAACTATTTGTAATGGAAAAAAACATAAAAACTTAAAACTTTAAACATACAAGACTCAAAGACACAAAGCTTTAAAAAATAAAGGTTAAGAAAGATTGATTTTTTATATTGACCGAAAATTGGTTCATAATTATCTTCTTTATAACTTTCATATTCTTAGTGACTTAGAGTCTTTGTGGCAAAAATTCATGAATAGTGCAGGTTAATTAAATTAACCTGAATGTATGATAACTTGAAAACCATGATTGAAACTACACAGGTGGCGTCAGATTCTACAATGTTCAATTGAAAATGTAAAAAAAGGAGACCAAGATGTTAAGAAAACAAATATTCATACTTTATTGCTTATTCTTTTTTCTTGTTTTACTTATTGTAATTAGTTGTGCTCCGGACAACACTCAACAGCGTCCACAATTTTCTTTATCTACAGACGAAGCCTTCGATCCATCGACCATTGCGCCCTACAGTGGTGAGCACAACGATGTTTACTCCTACATTGACAACAATCTGGACGGACATCTGGCAAAGCTTCAGCGCTGGATTCGTCAGCCATCGATCAGCGCCCAGAACAACGGTATCCAGGAAATGGCGCGAATGGTAAAAAACGACCTTGCCGAGATGGGTTTTACCGAAACTGAAGTCGTAGCCACATCAGGACATCCAGGGGTGTGGGGCTACTATGACGCTGGAGCGGCTAAGACACTGATGATCTACATGATGTACGATGTCCAACCAGTAAATCCGGAAGATTGGGAATCACCGCCCTTTGCCGCCAACCTTGTAGAGAAGGACTTTGGTAAAGTGCTCATGGGACGAGGCGCGACCAACCAGAAGGGACCTGAGCGGGCATTTCTGAATGCTGTGGAGTCTATCATTGCTGTAACCGGTAGTTTAACCGGTAAACCTGATGGTTTTAGCAGAGGGTGAGGAAGAGTTGGGTTCGCCCAATTACCCGGAACTGGTCGACCATTTTGAGGAACGCCTGCGCACTGCCGACGGGGTTTTCTTTCCCTTTAATTCCCAAAGTTTAACCGGCGAAATCCGCCTGAGTATGGGAGTAAAAGGTATCCTCTATTTTGAAATGGAAGCTAAAGGCGGCGACTGGGGCGGTCCGACATATTCCGAGATTCATGGCTCTTACAAAGCGCTGGTGGATGCTCCTGTTTTGCGCTTGGCCCAGGCACTGGCGTCCATGACCACACCCGATGGCAATACAATCCTGATCGATGGCTATTACGATAACGTTCGCCCTCCCACAGAAGAAGAGCAGCGTCTCATCAATGGCGCGCTGAAAAATTGGGATGAAGCCGGGATCAAGAAGCTGCTCAATGTCGAAAAGTGGATTGATGGCATTAGCGGTGAAGAGGCGCTTCTGCGTTATCTGTACGAAGTGACACTCAATGTTGACGGCATCTGGGGCGGCTACACCGGAGAAGGTGTGAAGACCATCTTGCCGCATGTGGCTACTGCGAAGGTCGATTCCAGGTTGCCGCCAAACGTCGATCCGGATCATTCCCTGGAGCTGGTTCGGGCTCATCTCGACAAACACGGCTTCGCCGATATTGAATTACGGAAACTTTCCAGCTATCCTGCGGCTCAAACATCTGTTGAAGCACCCCTTGTGCAAGCAGCAATCAGCGTTTTTAATAAATGGCGCAGTACAAAAGAGATTTGGCCGCGACTGGCCGGAAGTGCGCCGTTCTACCAGTTTACGGAACGTCTCGGATTACCGCTGGTTTTTAACGGACTCGGCCATGGCTCTGGCGCCCATGCTCCAAACGAGTACATGGTTATCGAACCGGCGGAAGGTTCCAGTGTTGCCGGACTGGCGGAAATCGAGAAGAGTTATGTGGATTTGTTGTTTGCTTTGGCGGCGGCGCAGTAGTTGACTCCCGGGATGTGCATGTTGTTTGGCAATAAACTATTTATTATTCGTAACAAAAAAGAAATAAAATCACATTCGTGAATACATTTATGATAATCCTTTTAATTGGGATGAAGATTCATCCCGCTAGACAGACGATTTTGATTGGTTTGTTCCAGGATAATAAATCTAGGAATATCTCACCGGGTAAAGATAATCCTCGAAATTTGGAAATTTGATTGTAGAGGTGAATCACAATTCGGAAAGCTTGTAGCAAGCCTTAAGATTTGCTGTACTCAAGCGCTAGAAATTATATTTTGGAGGATCATTCAATTATTGAATAGACTTTGATGTAATGGGATAGAACGTTACTTTGTTTTAAGTCGAGGAGTGTAACTCCTCGACGAACTTAGTAGACGAGTTTTAAAGAGGAAGTAATGAGGCAGTCAATTGTTCATGTTGCTTTGCTCGTTAGGGATTACGATGAGGCAATTGAGTTTTATACCAAGAAACTTCATTTCACTTTGGTCGAGGACGCTTATCAACCCGAGCAAGATAAACGTTGGGTTGTAGTTTCTCCTCCCGGATCTAGCGGTACAACATTGTTGCTTGCCAGAGCTTCAAAACCTGAACAGGAAGCGTTTGTGGGAAATCAAGCAGGTGGAAGGGTTTTTCTATTTCTCCATACTGATTTCTGGCGTGACTATAATGAAATGGTTTCTGAGGAGATAAAATTTGTTAGAGATCCTAAGAAGGAGTCTTACGGTACGGTAGCTGTTTTCGAAGATTTATATGGCAATCTTTGGGATTTGCTAGAACTAAATAATGATCATCCCATTTTCAAACAAAACGTATAACCACCCAATCCAACCGGCTGCTAATGTGTTGCTGATATTAACAGGTAAATTCAATCAAACTAGGAGAAAAAATGACGAAGCGAATCATACTTTTTATCCTTTTGTTTTCATCATCCCTTTTTGCAAAAGACAGCAAACACGTTCCCACTATCGATGAACTCATCAAAGTGAAATCTGTGGGTTCGGTTAGAATTTCACCGGATGGAAATTTTGTGGCATATACGGTAAGAGGAGCTGATTTTGAGGAGAATGCCAATATTACCCACATCTGGTTGGCAAATGTTTCAAGCGGAGATACATTTCAATTAACGAGTGGAAAAAAATCGACATCCAATCCGAAGTGGTCGCCGGATTCAAAATGGCTGGCCTTTACCTCGAATCGCAGCAAGGACAAAAACCAAATTTTCGCGATTCGGCCCAATGGTGGGGAAGCGGTCCGTTTAACAGATTCCGAAAGCGGTGTTTCCAATTATGAATGGTCGTCGGATGGGGAAAAGATTGCTTTTACAGCAACCGAGCCTGAATCCAAATATGCAAAGGGAAGAAAAGATCATATGGGTGGATTTTCAGTGGTTCGTAAAGAATATAGCCATTCGCATTTATGGACATTTGAAATATCCGATGCTTTAAAAGAACCGGTTAAAGGAGATCAAAAGACCAATGGCAAAACCTTTAGTGTTGGCGGATTCTCGTGGTCTCCCGACGGAAATAAGATTGCCTTCAATGCTGCAGAGAATCCGGATCGTATCAATTTTTACACCACTGATATTTTTATCCTCGATTTAGTGGCAGATACCACTTACAAAATCGTATCAACTCCAGGACCCGATTGGAGCCCTAACTGGTCCCCCGATGGTAGTCAAATTCTGTATTCCACCTATTCAGGCAAAGAGTTGTATTACGCATATAATCGCAATTTTGCCATCATTCCGGCTGATGGTGGCAATCCAAAAATTGTCACAGCAAGATGTGTTAATGTACTCGAATTCCGGTCGCTAAGTATATAAAAACATAATTACTGTAACGTATTAAAATTGTACTTGTCAATATTATTAAACCTCCCCTACCCCCTCCTTAAACAAGGAGGGGAAATTCCTCCCCTTGATAAGGGAGGTTAGGAGGGGTAATTGAGAATAAACAAATGACTACAGCTTATAGCTCCGTTTAAAAATACGTCAGCGAATTTATGAAACAGACAACTAAGATTTCTTTAACAAATGGGTTGTCAGAAGTAAAATCTGTTGGATGGAATGTATGAACTTCAATAGCCGTATCTACCTGAAGGATGTAGGGAAAAAGCTTTTTGCTGTCTTCAAAACTATCGCCGCTAAAATCCGGAGAAACAATTGCCAAGTCAATATCGCTCCATTTATGCCCGTAACCTCTTGCAGCAGATCCGAAAAGGTAAACCTCTTGGAGACGAAGATCTTTTGCCGCTAGCTTAATTAATTAATCTTCGGATTGCTTTTTCAACATATTCTGTAATAGCCAATTGTATAAATCCCTAATTTTGTTAAAGTAGTATTCAGTAAACTCTGGTGTGCATTTTCGGTAAAATTTAAACTTATAATCTGGATATCGAGTTTTAATATTGAACTGATTAATCTCTAAAAGTAGAAGCTTTTGCTTTTGTTTTAGTGGAAATCTTGTTTGCTCGGCTAGCTTTGGAAGATTATGAATGAGTGGGACATTTTCACTCGGATTATCGTGAACGAAATGTGCCTTTAGCATTTTCTCAATGACCAAGTGCCCAAGAAACAACACCAGTCATATCGGCGATGTTTATATAGAGTCTCTGCCGATTCAAAATAATGGGCAGCAGACTTCAACCAGTAATCAATATGCTTTTTTAGTTCCATCTGACTAATAAATCATAATCCGTTCTGAGTTAAAATTACCTAAGAAAACATTCAAAAGCAAAACCAAATCGCAACGTGCAGTGATGTGGCATAACCTGGCCTGGTTCAACCATTATTTGTGGGGCGATGAATTACCGGATTTATGGGAGCCGGAATTGCCGGAGAAAGAAGGTGAGGATGAGAAAGGGGAAGGAAAATCGGTGATTAGAATTGCCTGGTGATGAGTAGGAAGCACCCCCTTCGATTTTGCTCAGAACACTGCTGAGACACACTGCCAAAAGGCAGTTACTCAGGATTCTACTCTTCTTTGAATAACCCGGGAATAAAAAGTATTATTAATTGTTTCACTATTTGAACAAATGCTCAAATAATAAAACAAGGTAACAAATGAAAGAGCTTACAACTGAAACATGTATACGACAACAAGTAGATATAGAGAAACTACTATCCCTCAGAAAGCAATTGCTACAGAAAGATGATCTGGATAAACTTGCTGATCTTTTGGATATGGCTGGAAATGCAACAAGATTAAAAATGTTGTTTCTTCTTATTCAAAGCGACGAGCTTTGCGTTTGTGACATGGCCGATATTATGGGAATGGGGGTATCAGCAATATCTCATCAACTCCGTAAATTACGCGATAGAGGAGTTATTCAACAGCGCCGGGAAGGACCAACTATTTATTATCAAATGACGTCAGGTATATTTAAAGATTTGTTGATAGAACTTTTTGAAATTGATGATTAATAGGAGACATGAATCATGAAAGACTCAATGATTAATAGCGGTACTATTGTTACTGGGATTCTTGCTTCGGCTTGTTGCATAGGGCCGTTGGTTCTTACTTTTCTTGGAATCGGAGGTGTAGCGTTTGCAATAGCCCTTGAACCCTACCGGCCTTTTTTCATCGGCATTACAGTGGTTTTTTTAGCTGTGGGATTTTTCTTCGCCTATCGACCTCAACGAGATGTTGAATGTGCGCCAGGGCAAGTTTGCCAGACACCACAGAGCCGACGAAACCAGCGCTTGATGTTATGGATCGTGGCGATCATGGCAATTATGCTCGTCGCATTTCCATACATTTTGCCCTATTTACCTTTATAAATGAAAATCTAAAACCAAAAAAAATAGACAATAACTAAAAGGAGAGTTTAATCATGAAACGGAATTTTATATTGGCATTTGTATTGCTCCCATTGTTAGCAGTATTCGGCTGCTCGAGTAAAAACGCCGAACTGGAGCTGACTGCAAAGGTTGATAACATCTCGACAAAAGTTATTACTTGTGACGTGGAAGGTATGACATGCACAGGCTGCGAAGTCAATGTAAAAATGGCAGTCAATAAGATCGATGGTGTAATAGAAGTCAAAGCCAGTTTTGCTGATGGCACAGCTGAAGTGACGGTAGATCCTGAAAAAGTGAGTGAGCAGGATGTAATTGACGCTATCAATAAAATGGGTTACAAGGCGAAAAAAGCTGATTCCGGAGGCTGATTCTATAAAACTACAAAATTAGAATTTAGGCATAATAATAAATATTTAATGCAATATTAAGGAAAATTCAATATGAAAGTCGAATTGATCTTCGATAGTGATTGTCCTAATGTAAATGAAGCCAGGTTACAATTACAACTTGCACACAAACAAACAGGGGTTGAACCGTCATGGATAGAATGGAATCGTGGAGACGAAAAAAGTCCAACCTATGTTAAAAAGTACGGTTCACCGACAATTTTAGTCAACGGGCAAGACGTCGCAGGAGCCATTGAATCGGATGGGGCTGATTGTTGCCGGCTTTACCTTGATGATGGAAAATTTAAAGGTGTTCCATCTGTGGAAGTCATTGTGAAAGCGTTTGTATTATGAAAATCAAAAAGGAGGTAAAATGTTAAGAAGAATTCTATTAAGCTTGATTAGCACAGCCTTATTGTTTCTAAGTCTTCCGCTCGTTTCTCAGGCACAGATACAAGAGGTACATATCGGTATAGCTGGCATGACCTGAGGTGGCTGAGCAAACAGGGTGCAGAATGCCCTAAAACGCCTGGAAGGCGTTCAAGATGTGGATGTAAGTTTAGAAGATCAGAATGCTTTAATTATCTTAAAACCAGGAGAAATTCTCAACCCGATGATACTTAGAGAAGCAGTGGAAAAAGCAAATTTCTCACCGCGGGATATTCATATTAAAGCCACCGGTGAGATTGTTGTCATCCCTGTGAAGGATACTGCCCAGGTTGCAGATTTAGCTTTTAAAATGCCCGATACCGGGCAGATATTCTTGCCGGTTTCACCGCCACCCAAAAAGGCGGACAAAGAAAAAGAACAAGCTGAAAAGATCGATTTGTTGCCCAAATTACGAGAGGCATTTAAGGCGGGTAAAAAGAATTTTATCATTTCAGGCCGGGTTAAAACTAACAAAGAAAACTCTTTGAGCCTTTTGGTAGAAGAGTTTGAAGTGACGCAAAAAAAATGAAACAAGAAGCAGCGTTATAGAAAAACAAATATAGTTAATGAATGAATTGATGTTGTGAGGTATTTCCATTGATAGAACAATGCCGCAAATTATTAATGAGTTTTGTAGTTTTATCATTATTGCTTCCATTGCAAAAAGTCTTCAGCCAGGGTCCCCCCATTCATACCGATACTCCAATTATGCTTGGCTTGGAGGGCGGTGGAATTCGCACATTTGCAAAATTCGTTCGTAAGGCAACTCTTTTACAGGATGGCGAAGAAATTACCGATGATATGAACCGTCGTATCACTATTCGAATTACGCCGGTCGCCATCCCTTACAATTTGTTCAGCGATAGATTTCAGCTGGGTGTTATTCTCCCATTCATGGACATCAGTCTAAAAACGCGTACGCAGGATGTTTCCAGTAGCGGTATAGGCGACGTGCGTTTCTTTGCCAAGTACCTGGTCTATCAGTTCGACCGTAAACAAGAAACAGTTCGTCTAGCCTCGAAAGTTGGGGTTAAATTGGCTTCAGGTGATGAAGAAAAAGCTCCGGCATTGGGCTCCGGGTCGACAGGCTATTTCTTTTCCAGTGTTTTAGGGTGGGTTAAAGGCCGGACTGGTGTCTATCTGGAAGGTATTTACAATCTGAACACTTCTCGAGATCAGGTCGATTTCGGTAACAGCTTTTCATATAATCTGGCTTTTGGCTACAGGCTGTTACCCGTCGTTTATGAGATTTATCCATCGCCCCAGCTAAACGCCTATCTGGAAATCAATGGCACGACGGCCAATAAGAATAAAATAAACGACCAAAGTGTAGACAACTCTGGTGGCACGACAATCTTTCTATCACCAGGCCTGCAATACGTCGGCGGTCGGCGTTGGTTGATTGAAGCGTCGTTCCAATATCCTATCATTAACGAACCTAACGGTATCCAGTTGGCTACCGATTGGAGTCTTTCGCTGGGAACCCGAATTTTGCTATTTTGAAAGGAGCGACAAAAAATGAAATGGCAATCATATTTTATTTATGTCACTATGTTTTCTACGTTAGGACTAATTACTACTGCACAAGCTCAGGTTGAAAAAGCAGATATTCGCGTCGATGGGCTCTCATGTCCTTTCTGCGCCTATGGCCTGGAAAAGAAACTTAAAAAAATTGAAGGTGTGGGGAAAGTAGAAATAAATGTGGATAAAGCTGTGGCAATGCTTGAAAACAAGCAAGGGAAATCCATAGAAGTTGAAGGGATTGAACTTGCCGTAAAGAACGCGGGGTTCACTCCCAAACAACTAACCGTGAGTGTTGTGGGTACCATAAACCAAGCCGATGAGGCTACGGTTCTCTTGGTGAGCGAAGCGGACGAGAAATTTATTCTTCAGGAGAATGAGCAGCTCAAGAACCTGCGCTCGATGGTAAAAGGACCGGAAGATCGTGTTCGGGTGACAGGCATTATCGAGCATGAAACTCCTGAACAGCATCATGCCCATCCTTTTACGCTCACTATCCAAGAATTTGAGGTGATCGAATGAAAACGCCAAGGTGGCTGTTGTTTGTCGTTTTGGCTGTCGTCCAGGTATGGTCAATCGCGTGCACGAAAAAGAATCAAATGGGTGTTGAGTTTGTCAGCCAATGGGGCAGCGAGGGCAGTGCGCCTGGACAATTCAACCAGCCAATCGGGATTGCTCTGGATGTTGCCGGTAATGTCTTTGTTTCGGATGCCGGCAACAATCGTATTCAAAAGTTTACAGCAACAGGCGAATTTATCACCCAATGGGGAACAGCCGGGAGTGATCCGGGAGAATTTGATCGCCCCATGCATCTGGCTGTTCATTCGGGTGGCCGGGTCTACGTGCCGGAATATGGCAATGATCGCGTCCAGGTTTTTGACACTAATGGCATTTATCAATTTTCATGGGGTAAAGGTGGAGAAGGGCCCGGCCAGTTTGACGCGCCGGCGGCAGTGAATTTCGACCGAAGTGGGAATGTGCTGGTGGCTGGTTTTTATAATAACCGAATTCAAATATTTGATACACAAGGCAAATTCATTTCTCAATTCGGCAAAGAAGGCCATGAGTTTGGTCAACTATATTACCCGACAGACGTTATGGTTGACAACAAAGGAAATATTATTATCGCCGATGCTTACAATCACCGGATACAAACATTCAACCCAGATGGAAAAGCCCTACATTCATGGGGCAGTTGGAGCGGAGAAGATAAGCTTCCAGGACAGTTCAATGTTGCCAACGCTGTTGAATTGGATGCTAAAGGACGGATTTATGTGGTAGATTTTTATAATCATCGTATTCAAGTTTTTGATGCGATTGGGAGCTATCTTTATCAATTTGGAGCAAATGGTTCGAATGCAGGCCAATTTGAAAAACCAACGGACATTGCCATTATGAATGGGTTTGCCTATGTGGTAGACTTTGGAAACGACCGAATTCAAAAATTTAAGATTTTAAGAAATTAACGGGATGCTCGGAGTTTCCGATATCAGCATCGTGTTCAGCATGATAGACTAGTCCTCCCCCTGGGGACGCAAACTCTTCCCTGTTTATGGAGGATTTTAACTAAATTTTAGAGAGAACTTCAGGAATTTACTCATTTAATTGACCGTAGTCTCATATCCGCCAGCTGGCGGATAGGTTCGAATCCTACCCCCGCTACAAGCTTAAACTCAATAAAATCAATACCAAGAGTTCGTCATATGGCGAACCTTTTTTACTAGGGGAAGAGATAAATTTAGACATATTGGGTCATTTAATGCACACGATTTTACTTACACTTTTTTTTAACAATTATTAGGGTTATGAATTTATCACCCGGTCAGATAGTCAAGTACATCTTGGGCTGTATAGCTGTGATGGCCCGGTTTGATATATTTTCCGATGGCTGCCAGCCCGTCTCCGGCAGTGACTATCGGTGGTTCTATGTAGCCGTCTTTTCGATGCTGAGGATATCCCGCAGTGGCGGATAGATTGTTGCACAGGCAGTTTTTTCCGACTGTATCCTCCGGTTTCCCCCCTTTTGCCAGGTATTGCTCTACCGGTTCGGCCGGACAGCGGAACCCTACCTTCCCATTCGCTCGTTTGTAGAGATGTCGCAGCATACCAACATCGCACAGCCGGATCCGGTTCTGGCAAATCTTCGGATCTGACAGGGTTCCTTCCAGTTGGACCACTTTGAAGGGGTAGCCGGTTGGGGAGACGATGGGATCGGTGTGCAACTTTATCTCTTGAGCGAGGACTTTTTGGATGATGCGGCTTTTGAGTGTTTCATCCATGGCCGATTCGGCGCAATAAGCAAAAGCTGTGCCTATCTGGATACCGACCGCGCCGGCATCTAGTGCGTACTGCAGTTTCGCTGGGCTGTCGTAGCCGCCGGCCAGCCAAAAGGGCAGACCAAACTGTTTGATTTTGTTTAAGTCTACCACATCTTTCTCCCCGTAGATCGGTTCGCCATCTTCATTCAGGTGTAGCGGCCCTCTGGGGGGAGCATTGTGTCCGCCAGCGGTGGGTGCTTCGATGACAAAGCCGTCTATCTTACCCGTTGCCCGTTTAATCAATGCCTTCGCTAGCACCACCGAGGAGATGATCGGTAGAAAATAGGGGCGGGGCAATCGGCTTATCCTTTCCACGACGCCGGGGAAAATTGCCTGGGGATCAAAGTGAAGGCGATAATCATCCCCTTGATCGGCTCCCTGTATATCGAGCCGGTAGCTAACCGCCTGGTGGCCGGCCAACCTGGCGAGGATGCCGGGAATTTGCACCGGGATGCCGGCTCCCATGATCACGAAGTCTATCTCCGCCAGCATCGCCCCGTAAAGAGAGGCCATTGTTGGCATCTGTACCTTCTCCAACAGGTTGAGCCCCACTGCGTTCTGATGCCCCTCCTTTGCCAGAAATACCTCGACGAAGTTGCTAATGACTGTCAGCTCATAGAGCGATTTGGGTGGTTTGAGGGTCCACATCGGCGGGCGTTTGTAAGGTGGCTGTGGGGTTTTTGGTTCGGGGACATAATATTTATTTAAAATGTGCTTAACCGGCCCTTGAAAGGGAAAATGGCTTAATGCCCGCCGAATATGCCCCTCTTTATCGCCATCCATCAATCGTGCAATCATTACCAGGGCAATCCCTGTCCCCGAAACGACTCCCAGATGCCCCTGCATCGACACTGCTCTGGCCAAATTCCAGTTGGAAATGCCAATGCCCATTCCCCCTTGAATTATCTTCGGTAATTTCATATGTTTTCATTCCTTTCCGATCCTGATTGAATTAGCCTTAATCCTAAAACCGCTTTTATTATTGTTCAATCCTTCTATGTAAAACAGTCAAGTTTATTAGTGGATTTAATCATCACTTTCAAAAGGTAGTGAAAAATTACTTTGCTACATTATTTAGCGAACGCTTTCACTCTGGGCCAAACATAGAGAACGAAGAAAAGAACGGCTACAATTTCCAAAATATGTCCCCATAGGATAAGAGGGGATAAACTGGTTTTAAGATAACCCACCACTGAAATTACAATTCCAACATTAAGCAAAATATATGAAAGCCATGCTGACTGTTCCCTGCCACGATATGGTTTCTTGGGAAAACGAGGAAAAATCCAAAATGCGACTCCAATAGCCAATTGTAAAGTCCAGCCAAATAATAACAATTCAATGTGAACAGGCAAAAACAACCAACTCATTGGAAACAAATAAGTACCTTTTGCTATTAATATGAAGCTGCCAATTGTGAAACCCATTCCAAAATAGATTAATGCTGTGCGGATAAAAAGGAGAGTTAATAGAGGCAACTTAATCTCCTTTGATTCTCAACCAGGTATTAAAGATGTAGAACATTCCCGCTAGCCATTGTAGAACCGCCGATATCAATAACATCCATCCAAACTTATTTTGATAAGTGTGATTTAATGGCTCGCCAATCATCCGGAGAAAAAGACCAACATTCAACAGCCAAAAGCAAGACCAACCCAGTAATAAGCTTCCTCTAGGTTTGTCACGACTAAATCGAGGAAACATCCAATAGGATACTCCAAAAATTAATTGAGTGACCCAGCCAACCATAAAGAGATGAAAATAAACAGGCGTAGCTGCAGATGAGAAGCTAGCAATTTGGATAATTTGCGACTTAATAATAACGCCAATTGAAAGGGCGGTAATTAAGCATATGAACCCGGATTTGATAAACCATCTGGTTAGCTTAGGCATAATGAATTTCTTGTAGAAATGGTGAAAGCTCGAGCATGAAATCTAGTTAAGGTATCCATTACATTCTAAAAATCTTAATGGATTGCATCGGCCGATTCAATGATTTTGGCAACGATTTCCTTGTTATTCACTCCCAGGCCATTTTTTTGGTATGCCAGGACCCCTTCATGGTTGAAAACACTAATGATATTGGAATGGGAAAAATCAATAGGCGATATTTTTTTATACTTGAAACCAAGAACCATTGCAAACTCTCTCACATCTTCCTCCGTTCCATTTAAAAACATCCATTGATCGCCAGCCATTTTATTATCGATTGCGAACTTCTTTAAGCTTTCGGGCGTGTCGTTTTTTGGATCAATGCTGACGAGCAGCAGTTTTACCTTTTCCTTGAATTTTCCAGGAATCTTTGATTCTATACTCCTCATATCTGCGACAAGCCTCGGACAAGACGCTTGACAGGATGTATAGATCATTACCATGACTAAAACATTTCCCCGCAGGTCTTTGAGTTTTATAGACTCATTATCTTGAGTTATCCAGTCGGATGGCAGATGGAAAATAGACAATCCCGGCAAAGGTTCTGCATTTTGATCACTTCCAGTTAAAGAAATTGTTTCATCTTGTTGTTGACTGCATGACAATAACAGCAATGTGACTCCAATTAAAATAGTGAATTTCATAATTTTTCCTTTGTTCATTTAATATCCCTGACACATCGAAAACCAAGGTTTTTTACACCATAATTAGCCTTGAGGCTGCCACGAAATGCAAACCTCAAGAATGCGGCATAGTTCATCAAATCGGTAGCGCCAACCGCTCCTCCTGCGCAGAATAGCTTTCTGTCCAAATCCACATCTCCGCGGGATTCTCCTGTAATCAATACCGAGTTAAAATCGATGGTCCACTCCCAAACCAGGCCATGAAGATCATAAACTCCCCAATAATTTTTAAATGTTTGGCCAATAGCATTTCCAAATGTCTTAGGCGTTTCGTACCAGTTCAAAATATACTGGTTATAAGAGCTATCGATTCTTGCATCCGGCCTGGTTTGACTGGCCATCGCTGAGTATTCCCATTCATCAATTGTTGGCAAACGCTTTCCCTGGCATTCGCAATACTTCCTGGCAGCAAACCACGATACCGAAGTGACAGGCGCATTTAGATTCAGAAGCCAACTGATCGACGTGTCGCTTTCCCATTCAGCAAGATAATTATCGTCAGCGAACAACGGAATTACTTTGGATCTTTGCCATTCGGAGAACTTAAGGACAAACTGTAAAAACTGTTCATTTGTGACCGGATAAACATCCATCAGAAAATCTTCAATCTCAACTTTCAGTGTATCTCTACCATAGAGCGGCACGAATACACCCCCCTTTATATGGGCCATTTTATCCGTCTGGCCGAGAATAGGGTCCATAGGGTTAAGGAGCAACAAGAAAAATATCACATACTGAGACTGCTTCATTGTAAATTTATTTTCTTAACTTGTTTACTATTTGTGGAGTAATTTCTTTTTTATTATTATTCCAGCTGTTGTAAACATAGGTCAACACATTAGCCACTTCTTCATCTGTTAAAACTAGCTTAGGCATAATGCTATCGTAGTCCAAACCATTGACTGTGATTTTTCCAGAAAGTCCGTTTAGTATCGTACTAATAGCCCTGTTGGTATCCGCATTTAAATAGTCAGATTGAGCCAGCGGTGGGAATGCATTGATGATTCCTTCTCCATTGGCCTGGTGACATGCAAAACATGTGCGGTCATAAACCTGCTTACCAAACTGTATCCTTTCGAACAAGGATCTTGCTTTTACTGCCTCAACGGTTTGCGCAGTTTCCGGCATTACCTGAACGGCGCCTCCTTCAGGCAGGTATATTCCTTCCTGTTGTGTTCCGGAATAGATGGTTTTATTTTCTTCTCCACTCACTTTTAGCATTGCCAGCGCTCCCTTGTTAAAAGCCCTGAAAATGGAGTGATCCACTATAATAAATGTTCCAGGAACATCTACTTTAAATTCAACAATTGCCGATCCTCCTGCCGGAATCAATGTGGTTTGCACATTTTTATTGATTGCGCTGCCGCCTTCAATATTTACTCTATCAAAAATTTCCCCAATCACATGAAATGAGGATACCAGGTTAGGACCGCCATTGCCGACGAATAATCTCACCGTTTCTCCCACATTTGCACTAATGGCGTTATCTCCGGTCATGGACCCGACCTTTCCGTTGAAAACCACATAATCCGGGGTTTCCATAATCGCTTTTTTCATATCAAAAGGCTGGAGCCCGGTTTTTCCATAAGCGCCCCTGGTATAAAAATCTCCTTGCATTAGGTAATATTCCTTATCAACCGGTGTCAGCCCGCCATCCGGTTCAACCAATATTAAACCGTACATGCCGTTAGCAATGTGCATACCTACAGGGGCTGTTGCGCAGTGATAAACATACAACCCGGGATTGATTACTTTAAAGGAAAACATGATTTCATGACCAGGCGCCACAAATGAAGATGTCGCACCGCCTCCAGGTCCGGTTACAGCATGCAAATCAATATTATGGGGTAATTTGTTATCGGGATGATTTCTTAAATGAAATTCGACCTCGTCGCCAAGCCTGGTTCGGATAAAACTTCCGGGAACGCTGCCGCCAAAAGTCCAATAAATATAGGTCACACCGTCCATCATTTCGGACTCTTTTTCCACCACTTCCATGTTCACGATTAATTTCATCGGCGCCCGATTACCAACCGGTTTGGGGACCGCCGGAGGACTGGTCAATTCCGCTTCCATTTCACCGGAAATCGATAATGTGGCGGGATCAATTTTGTTTTGATTATCACATCCAAAAAACGTTGCAACCATTACAATGATTACCCATGTAAATATCTTTTTCATCATAATTCCTTTCATCAGTTCAATTCCATTAAAATACAGTTATTCGTTTCAATTTAGAATAGCAACTTAACTAAAAATTCTTCACCAGTCATGATTCCGAAGATATTTATCTACCGGGTTGATTTCCATTATTAATCAGTTTTTTTACACGTCTTAGCAATTCATCCTCTTCGATTGGCTTATCCAAAATTTCGTTGTAGCCATTTTCAAGCAGTTGAGCATATAATTGCTTATTCCCATACCCGGTTATGATTAATACGGGGATGCCATAGCTGAACTCTTGCAGTTTTTCGATCAACTTTAATCCAGTTAACATTGGCATTTGTATATCAGTTATAATCAGGTCGATTGGTGAGCAAGTTTTTAATTCGTTGGAAAGTACCTTCAAGGCTTCATACCCGTTTTTCGCAACGCTGACTTGATAATTGGCAGCCTCTAATATAAATTCCATTGAACGAAGTGTGTTTTGTTCGTCATCAACCACAAGGATATGTTTTTGTTTCATGCAATCAAATCTCTGCTTTCTTTCCATATTAGGTTTTTTCACCATCAATTAGCTTGCAAAATTGGCGCAACCGATTATGGCTGCGCCAATTTACAGACGTCTTAGCAATTGACTTTAATTCTTGCTAGAACCCGATTGCAGCTTCAGCCAAGAACCCTTTAAAATTTCCCTCGCTGTAAATACTATTTTTCGCAAAGTCATTGTAGGATTGGTTGACGTATTCAATTTTAGCAACTACGTTGTCAGTGAGGAACCATCCAAAGGTCATTTGAATTCTATCGATGGAAACTTCATTTGGATCCGCATTAGCTAATTTACCACTTGCACTATTATATCTAATGCCACCGTACCATTGTTCAAAGTTTCCAAACCGATAGATAACCTCTCCTGCCACTTGCTTCCAGGTTCGTGTTTCTGAAGAGTTCTTAAAATCTCCACCCTGTGAATTTTCATAGGTGCCAAAAAACTCTAATCCTTTGTATTTAATGAAAGGATTGATCATAATTGCAGTCAATTTGTCCGAGAAATTGGGATTCCATCTTCCGGATCTGAAGTTATCTGAAGTTGCGGTAATGCCTTTCATTACGCTATAGTATCGTGAGCCAGCCCGGTCAGCGCTGTAAAGATAAATACTCCTGGCTTTACCAATGGAATAAATAGAACCCGTGAGTCTTACCCGCAAGTTTGGATTTGTTTGTTTATCAAAACCGAGTTTTCCAATAAATGCCAGGTCAGTTGCTCCCGGGTTCTCAACATCCTGATTCAGTTTGCCGTTGGAAAAACCAATCATGCCGATGAAACCATTTTTTTTCAAATAGGCTTCCGCTCCGACCTCGGTGGTAAATGAGTCCATAATGTAATTGCCAATAAATGGGTTGTGCAAACTCATTGCATTGTCAGACCTTCTGAAATGTGCATCGCCGTAGTTGTTCTCCATATGGCCAATTTTGAGAGTGATCATATCCATCACATTGTCAAGGAATCCCTCTCTAACAAAGTCCAATCTGTCAACCTGTAAGTATCCGCTTTTTACATACGGTTCGTGATGGTGTCTTGAAGACAGGTATGTCCTCAAGTGCATTCTTAAGCCATTGTGGAGTTGGATATCCAAATCAAAATTTGCGGTCGCCAGGTTAAAATTGCTTCCTAATTCCTTTAATTCATTAACGTTCACACCGCTTCCGTTATCAAAAAACAATGCGGAATTGCTGTGATTTATGCCTTGATATTGAAGCGTAGACGAACCACCCAGGATCACTTTCAATTTAGTAAAACCGATTGAATTATCCTTTGTCGTCTCGAAGACATTCAACCCACGCTTATCTGAGGGCTTGAAATACTGCATTTCCCTGTTCTGGCTAACTTGGGCAACAGCCGGCGATAAAAAAAATACAGTTAGCAAAACAGAAACTGTGAATAATTTTATTAAGGTTTTCATGAAACCTCCTATTTTGGGATTATGGTTATTAGTTTATTGTTTCCATTACAATCGAAGTTCGTTGAATTCAAAGAACGTTGGGTTAGAATTTGATTTGAATTTCTCAATTCGTTAATTGAGATATTAGACTGATTGGCTGTGCCATCAATTTGGTTGGCCATAGCCTTAATATCAAAGCGAACAAATAATTCAGGTTTTGCCTTTATTAACCCGAAAAAGGCTGAGGGTGGTTTGATGTTAAAGTCATACATAGAAATTGGAATAGCTCCAATAACCTGGTATTTACCATTAGAGAGTGGTCGAATCTTGATGACCATCTCAATTTCCTTCCTCATTCCTGCAATGGTTAGATTGCCGTGGGTATTTACTTGAAACCATTCACTGGAAGTATCAGGAGATGCAATCAATTGCGATTTGATTAATTCATATTTTATGGTTGGGTTTTGCTTTTCATTCAGGGCTTTATACATATCCTTGTTCATCTTTTTTTTCCCGCAATCGAAACTTTGAACAGGAATAAAGAAATAAACAGAAGTATTGCTTTGAACGTCGTCAAAATTGTTTACAGGTAAAAGAAAACTCTCAGGGCCAAAGTAGGCATAGCCTTTTAATGATTCTGATTCGCAACTGAACTTGTTAATATTGGATTTACCTTCCAGCCAAAGACGGCTTTTCGGCAAACTGGTATAGGGGCCTAAGCTTATAACCTGGGAAAATAGGGCGCTTACTTGCAAAGAAGTAATTATGAGTGAGAGTAAAACGCTTCTTATCTTATTCAGATTTTTCATGGTTTGGATGATTTGATGATTAATTTTTCAGTTAAAGAAATTTCCGATTTTACTTATTTCATAACGGTTGTTTGGAATCAAAACTAATTCAAAGTAAACTGTGATTTCATTCCCAGTTTTAATCGTACCCAAGAACATAGTTGGCGGTTTTATATTGAAATCAGTCATTAACAATTTTTTATTTCCGCTAAATTTAATATTACCACTCTCCGATTGGCTTCCGGTTACCTCCATCTCAATATTTTTTTCAACTCCTGAAACCTTCAAAATTCCTATTGTTTTAATCAGTAATTGATTATTTTCAGCATCCGGTAATCTGATTAATTCAGCGCTGGTTAATTCATATAGAATTTCAGAGAACTGGTCAGCCTTCAATGATTTCCACATCTTTTTGTCCATTTTGTTTTTACCGCTTTTGATGCTTAAGACGGGTATATGCACGACACCGGAAATTATTTCGTCGTTAATCCCGGTTGCGAAGGAACTTAAGATTGACTTCTTCATCATCAATGACCCCGTTACCTCATTTGCAACGCATTTATAATCATGTAATGTTGAAGTACCTTCAAACCATAACTTACTTTCTGAACTAATAATGAATTTGTAGTCTGATATTTCTTGAGCTTGTACTGAAAAGAAGGATGCACTTATTATTAAAAAAATCATTCGAACAATTTTTATAGATTTCATTTTAGTTTCCTCATGTTTGATCATAATTCGTTTTGTTTATCAATTAAATTGGCAATGAATATGCCAAAAGTTATCAGTCTAATATCTGTTGACTTTAGTTGTTTAATATCAAGTAGTTAAGAGGACATTCTCCTGTGGAGACAGCATTAAGATGGATGCCACGTAATTGAGGAAAATTTGTCGTTAGAGTTGCGCTAACTTATGGAAATTTAGCAGGTTGCTGCAGAGCTAGGTTTTGAATAGGATGGATAAAATGTGGCATGGTATTGCCGTGTTACTGCATGCTTTTTCAAATGATTTAGGGTGTGGGTACGAGAAGAAGAGTTGATGGAGTACCAGTGCTAATTACACAAACAAAGAAGATTCGTCAGAAGAATTTGTGGCTACCTTATTTTTGGAGAATCTCAACCTTAAACAGACTTTGCCCACAACTGCGCAAACACGAATCAAGCAGAGGGTTGGGAGAAATATTAAGAAAACGGCCGGTTAAAGGCATATACCACCAATAGATTCACCTTCCTAAGTAAATAAAAAAAATGGTCAGACCAGGCGCTGCTACCTGGGTGTCAAGCATTTTATCTATTAGCCTGCTGAGATTCGAAATCAAAATTGGCGCTAGAGGTTGCTGTTAAAGCAAAACATTACAAACGACATAGATGGCAATGGCTCAAAAACATATCCTCGTTGTGGGATGATGACCAACATGCTCAAACACGTTAGAGTTCATCCTGGAAGTGGCCAAGTAAAGTATAAGGGTTAGTCTGGTCAATAAAAGGAAGTAGGGCATTTGAACCATCGCTTGAATTGCTCCCACCATTAGCAAGTTTTAAAGGGTGCCACTTTTCGTCCTAATCCCCTGGCTACCGACTAAGGCTAACTCCTTAATTTTAAATAGTATAATATGCCACTGCTAATTCATTCCTTTAATTTGATTGCACCCATCATGCCTTTATTAGACCACCTATTGTAGACATAAGTTACTGTAATTTAAAAGCTTATTTTTGGAACCGGTTTTTTGGCAGATTTTTTGCCTAAGTTATTAAGAAGAAAGCCTAGATCAAACTCTTGGTGAAGTCCATTCAGGTTTTTGTAATAAAGGAGAATAGAAAATGTCCGAGAAAAAGAAAAAATACCTGATCGTCACACCAAGTATAAGCGAGTTTTTAGAGATAATAAGAGATTTTATAAAAAAAATAGCCAGTAATGTTGGATTTATTGAGGAGGACGTCTATAAAATCCAACTCTCCGTGGATGAGGCATGTACTAATGTAATTAACCACGCTTATGATGAAATAACACGAAGCGTTATGCGAGTTGAGGTGAAAGTAGATGAAGAAAAGATGGATGTTTCGGTTATCGATTATGGAAGGGGATTCGAGCCAAATATTATTAAATCTCCGAATATGAGGGAATATTTAAAGGAATATAAAAGAGGCGGGTTAGGAATTCATTTGATTAAAAAGTTAATGGATGAAGTCAAGTTTTCGGATACCCCATTTAAGAAGAATCAAATAACTATGACAATATATCGAACACCTAAAAAAAAGAAATATAATTCAAGAGTGGAAAATGGAACCAGCACTGAATAAAATTTGTGCACTTATGTCAGGATAAATGAATCACGTAATTTGTTTTGTTAATGCTGAATCAAATTACACTAATATCAAAGAACCATAATGAGGTAACAATTATGAACAAATTCCTAAATTACAAAAACCAGCAAAAATAAAGGAGTTAATCATGTTAATCAAAAAAATCTTAGTTCCGGTAGACTTTAGTGAATTTTCAGATCATGCAGTTGATCATGCGTTATTTATTGCTGAAAAAAATAATTCTCATGTCACACTATTTCATACAATTGTGCTATTCCAGAAAAGCTTTAATGAAGTAGCCCCTCTTCGTCAATACGAGAATTTTGTTAAGAAAAAAGAAGAGGAAACCTTCAGGTATTTACAGTTACATAATGAAAAAGCACTAAAAAAAGGGATTACTATAGATTCACAAGTTACACCAGGTTTTTCTGCTGCAGATGCAATTTTAGATTATATAAACGACAATGACTTTGATGTCGTGATTATGGGTACCCATGGTCGAACTGGTTTAAAAAAATGGTTTTATGGCAGTGTAGCTGAAAAGGTGGTATGCCTTTCTCCAATTCCAGTTTTAACTACCATGAAACCCTTAAGAAAGTTTGCAATCGGGAAAACATTAATTCCAATGGATTTCTCCGACTACTCTAAACAAGCTGCAGAAAGGGCAATAGCACTTGGCCAAGAGTTTGGTTCACAGCTTGTGTTCATGCATGTAACGAGTATTTTTAAAATTGATTCAGAGTTACCAAAGCGATCAGAGGAGAAATTAAGAGAATTCACCGATGTCTCGGATGAAAATGCCACCTATGTTATAAAGCAAGGTCGGGCACATCATGAAATTGTGAAATATGCAAATGACAATGGCGTTGACTTGATTATAATGGCAACACGTGGATTAAGTGGGTTGGATCATATCTTATTTGGCAGTACTACGGAACGCGTTGTTCGACTGGCAAACTGTCCAGTTTTGACTTTGGAACGAGAGGACAGTTGATAATTATTTACAATTTAATCCAAACGACATTACACAATATGTCACAATTAAAACTAAACGAAATGAGATAATCAAATGATACATAATACATTTTCAAGAAAACGGTTTTTAGTCAAAAGATTTATTTCTCCATTGACCTCATTAAAAACTCCGGTAAGAGAAATAAACAAAACTTATCATAAAAACTTGAAATTCAGTCTTATAATCAGTGTCATGGTTTTTGTGGTCCTCCTTCAAGCTACTCCAAAAAAATTGCAAATTGGCTATGGATTACCGGATGTCCAACAAATTGAATTAATTGCTGATGATATTACACCACCCACCAATGCTTTGGATATGCTGAAAGTCATACGCGATATGTAGTGATGAAATTCAAAATCAGTTTTCTAGTACTAAGCGCCTTGCGAACGAGATAACCTGTTGTTCAAAGCCCTTCTGGTCAATCCTAACATTTCTGCAGCGATACTTTGGTTACCATTCGCTCGGCCTAAGGCTTCCTGTATTAGCATTTTTTCGACCCCTTTTAATGTTGGTAACAGTTCGGAAAATTTGATTTGATTATCATCTTCAAACCCAACCTCATTTTCTTGTACTAGCTCGAAATCCGGAAGGCTGAGTTTGATCTTTTCTCTAAATGAATCCATGGATAAGATGCCAGACTTGTGCTGACTGATGGCATCATATATCATGCCTTCTAATTCACGGATGTTTCCGGGAAAAGGATAATTTCTAAGCAAAATTGCCAATTCCTTTGGCGGAGTTGGTTGCTTTTTACCTAACTCTTTTGCCGCTTTTGCGATGAAATGATCTACCAATAATGGGATATCATTTTTTCTTTCTCGGAGAATGGGCACGTTTATGTGGTGTGCTTGTAATCTATAGAACAGGTCCTTCCTGAATTTACCTTGTTTTTGCATGGAATCAATATCAGCATTGGTTGCAATAACAAATCTGGCATTCGTCAATTTAGATATATCAGAACCGATGGGATAATACTTCCCCTCTTGCAATAATCTTAACAGCTTTACTTGTGATTCAAAACTCAAATCGCCAATCTCATCCAAAAATAACGTACCATTACTCGCCTGTTCAATTAAACCCTTTCGATCTCGATCGGCTCCGGTAAACCCGCCTTTTTTATGACCGAACAGTGTGTCAGAAAATAAATTATCATCGACCCCCGCTACATTTATTGGTACAAATTCTCCATTACGCCCACTAATTCGATGGATGGCCCTGGCAATAAGTTCTTTCCCAACTCCTGTATCTCCTGTTATCAAAACTGGAAGCGACGTACTTCCGATAGCTTCAACATACTGAAAAATAGACCTCATATTCTCACTATCAGTAATGATATCTGAAAAGGCATCCGGACTATCCAGCCGGTCAGATAAAAGATATTCTTTCAGTTTGAGATTTTCTTCACGTACCTCGGTAAATTCAATGGCTCGTTTCAACGTTGTTACCAACCTTGTTTCATCCACGGGTTTAAGCAAATAATCAATTGCGCCATTTTTCATACATTCAACGGCTGTTTCAACCTCATTTACCGCAGTAACCATGATAACAGAAATGTTCGGAAATTCTTGATGAATCTCTTTGAGTAGTTCATCCCCAGTTTTATGAGGCATCGTAATATCTAAAAGGATTACAGATATTTCCTGTTCTGAAAGGATAGACATAACCTCGAGGCTGTTATAACTTTGCAAAACATTCGTAACACCATTTGCATTCAGCGCCATTTCTGCACTCAAAAGAAATTGTTGTTCATCGTCAACTAACAAAACTGGCAGTTTTGGATATATTGATTCATTCATTTTATGCTCTCTTATTTGGTGATTTGATTCACCGGAATGATCAGCTTTATTGACGTTCCATTTCCAACTTCAGACTTTATTTTCATTTCACCCCCATGATCTTTCATGATATTATATGAAATGGACAAGCCTAACCCGGTTCCCCCGGCTTCTCTCTTTGTCGTAAAAAAAGGATCCATAATTCGTTCGAGATTTTCTTTCGAAATCCCTGTCCCTTCATCTCGAACTTCCAATTCAATAATAGAATCATCTTTGTAATAATTTGTGGAGACGGTAATTCCTTTCTTTTTGGTGGCTAGAGCCTGACAAGAATTTGTAATCAGGTTGATAACCACCTGTTCAAGGTTTTGAAAATTTCCCTTTATCGAGGGCAATTTATCGTCATATTTTACTGAAAAATGAGCAGTAGATTTGTTAATCAAATTATTGATAATTACAATAGCAGAATCGACAACCTTATTCAAATCAACTTCTTCATCTAAATCCCCCCTGTTTTCCTGGGAAAATTCTTTTAAATTCCGGACTATCTTTTGAATTCGTTTCGAGCCTTCAGCAATTCCATCAATTAAACCACCTATCTTTTCACGGGCTTTTGAATAAGGCATTCCTGAGATGATAAAGTCGCCATTTTTATCAAAGTAATCATTAAGAATGGGTAAAGTGTCCTTCCAAACTTTTGTCAGAATATTCCCATTCAACAAGATAAAATTATTAGGATTATTGATTTCATGCGCCACCCCGGAAACCAAAATGCCCAGTGTAGCCATTTTATCGGCCTGGATGAGTTTACGCTGATGATTTTTAGTCTCTTCCTCGGCCCTTTTTTTGTCAGTAATATCCTCACCAGAGCTTAGTGTTCCTGTGATTTTGCCTTGATCATCTTTTAACAAAGTATTGTGCCAGGCGATAATTCTTTCTACCCCATTTTTTGTGATGATTGGATTTTCAAAATATTCAACCGGCTCAATATTGTTTGCCATTAATTCCGAAAAAACCGATTTCACTTCATTTCGAATTGTCTGCGGCAAAAATGTATCGAACCAATTTTTATTTACAATTTCGTTTTCTTTACATTCTAATAATTCGCAACCTTTTTTGTTGATGAGAGTTACTTTGCCTTCAAGATCTAAACCCAGGAACATAACTTTTGCTATATCCAAATATTGTTGAGCTCTATCTCTTTCAATCTTTATCAACTCTTCTGCTTTTTTGCGTTTGGTTATATCAATAATAAATGCCACTGCCAGTACTTCAGTATCTGTTCTTATTGAACTTAAACTTATCTCAACTGGAAATCGCTCTCCATTTTTTCGGGATGCAATAAGATCAAGCCCCTGGCCCATTGGACGAGAAATCGGTGATTGAAAATAACCAGTCCTATGGTTCTCATGAATATTTTTCAGCTCTTCGGGAAGTAAAATATCTACCGATTTACCTAATAATTCATGCATCGGATAACCAAACAATTCTGTGGCGCTTTTGTTAGAAAATTCAATAGTACCTTTTGAATTTACAATTATAATACTTTCAGTTGCTTGCTCAAGAATTGCCTGGGTTAAGCTGCTATTTATTTTCAACAATACCTCTAGAAATAAAAGTCGTAAATCTGTAAAAATTATTCATTAAATCTATTAACCATATTACTTATTGATCAAACAAAACCCTCCTTAAATAATAATATTTCATTATTTTCAAGAAATAAATCTCAATTACCTGATTTATTCATAATCTTCGATTGCGCTCGAATTAGAAAGAGAGATGAAACACGCGGCAGAGTAGAATGATCCGACGAGTGAGTCTCAATAAAATTAGATCATAAGGTTCGCTTTCGGTGTCAAAGGATTTATCAAGCATTGGCATAGCAAAGCTGAGGAAATCGTAAAAAGGGGTGCCACTTTTTTTCCTTAAGGGATCAGTTTTAACAAAAACGTGGCACGCCTTTCAAAGTTTCTTTTCGCCGATTAGCCATATCTAAGGCTTTATAATTTAAAAGGTTACATCTGTAAGTATGATGTGGGCACGATTCTTGGACAATGTAATGTAAAATATTATTAGAGAACCATAAATTATTAACCAGTAACTAATAAAAATGAAGGATGAATTGTGATGCGAAGATTAAATCTTTTAATTGTTGGCTTTTTCATAATTCTTTTCGTGCTTTCCACATTTCATGCCTCAAGTTCCGAAGCACCTCAAGGAGAAAAATCCAAATGGGTTGCACCAACTTGGGCGGACACACTTAAGAATTCTTTTGAAAAAGATCCTGCAGCATGGAAGGAAGGGAAAAAAATATATTCTCAACTATGTTTTGTTTGCCACGGGAATAAGGGAAAGGGAGATGGCATAGCAGGTGGTAGCTTAAAACCGCGGCCAACTGATTTAACGTCCGAACAATTCCAGAAACAATCCGATGGGGCAATTTTCTGGAAGATAACTGCGGGCAATCCGCCAATGGCATCTTATAAGGAAGTTTTATCTGAAGAAAAGCGATGGCAGTTAGTCAATTTTATACGTGAATTGGGGAAGAAATAAGAATTGTTTTCTTAACTTTTAAGGAGTCTAAAATGAAGAGATTAATCTTACTGTCGTTGTCATTTTTTATGTTCCCTATTTGTTTACTATATGCACAAGAAGAAGATACGGATCAACTAAAACCGGGTAGGAGCCTGTTTCTTCTTCGAGGATATGCACACTCCGGTTTGGAAATCTACAAAGAAAATTCTTCATTTGTAGGTGGAAGTTTTAACCCGATATTTCTCTGGCATCAGTCGGATCGCTTATTATTTGAAGCTGAACTGGAGATAGAATTGGAAGGTGGAGAAACCAAGATCGGATTGGAATATGCCAATATGTCTTACATACTCAGCAATCGAGTTACATTTAGATTCGGTTTGTTTCTTTTGCCCTTTGGGATTTTTAGCGAGCGTCTTCATCCTCGGTGGATTCTTCGGTTGCCCTCAGCTCCATTGGGTTTTCTCCATCACAATAAGGTCGGTCCTGCAAGCGGTCTTGGCATCGAAGTTCGAGGAGTTTTGCCATTGTCTGACGCAAAAATGAATTATGCTTTCTACGCTATTAACGGACCGGTTCTGAATAATGGCCTTGATGAACCAGAAGAAGCAGGTTTATTGCATTATGACAATTTTGAAGACAACAACAAAAACAAGGGATTTGGAGGTAGGGTAGGGTTGCTGCCTTTTAGCGACTCATCCTTAGAGCTAGGCGGTTCGGCTCAGTATGCCAAGGTAGGTGATACCGAATCTGAGTTTGAAAATATTGCTGCTTTCATGTATGCAGTTGATTTGTCCCTTACAAAAAATATTGGCTTTTTAAAAGGGGTGGTTGATATAAAGGCACAATGGAACTGGATCAATGTTGATAATGCAAATTATTTAGCCAATGGAGAACACGATGATGAGGGCGAAGAGCATCTCGATGAACATGAGGATGGTCTTGCCCAAGAATACACATTTGACAATAAAAGTCAAGCTTATTTTGGTAGGATTTCGTTTAGACCTTCATTTGTGGGTAACAGTTTTCTAAGAAATTTAGAATTTGTTGGAAGACATTCAGCCACAAAACTTCCAGCAGGTGCTCTATGGGGGAAAGACGAAAGACGACTGACTATTGGGGTAAATTATTGGTTGGATTGGCGAACTGTTTTGAAGGTTGCTTATCAATTTGTTAGTGACAGTCCTCATGAAGAAAACGAACATGGAGACCAACACTCCAACGGAGGTGGAAATGGTTGGCTTATTCATTGGGCTTTTGGTTTTTAATAATAACAAAAAATGGAGAATTGGAAATGAAATCTTTGAGTATTTGGATGATATTGTTGGGTGTGATTATGGGCATTTCTACTTTAATGATTATTGGTTGTGCAACCGGTGGTAAGCCCTCATTCTCTTCGGAGAAAACTGGCGCTCAATTATGGGGTGAGAACTGCGTTCGTTGTCATAACGCCCCTTCTCCGGCAGCGTTTAGTGACGTTCAATGGGAAACTATCTCGATGCATATGCGGGTACGTGCAAATTTGTCTGGTGAGGATATCAAGAAAATGGTTGAATTCTTACAAATGGCAAATTGATGCTTTCGGAACGGCGTTTCCCTCTATGGTTTCAGCAGCAAACACTATTTTAAGTACAGCTACAAGGCTGCCTTACCTGAATTTTTGAATATTTTAAAATTCAGTAACTATTACCATTCCGTTTTTTCTTTACTAACAGATTTGGACTACCAACTAACTTAACGGCTAGGGCTGTTTCTGATTTTACCTAGTCGGAATTTTGTTGGTATTATCTTATTCTTATTAGTTTAAATTAAAAAAGGAAAGGTTCCTCTCAATTTAATATTTTTTTAAATAGAAACAAAAAAAACAAAAAAATATATGCTCTCGCCGTAACTGAAATATCATTGTGCCCGAGCAACTCTTTAATTGTTACTAAATCACAACCATTGTAAAGCATGTTTGTGGCAAAAGTATGGCGCAGAATATGAGCAGTTATTTTTTTTATTAGTTCCAGCATTTCGTGAATAGCGCTTAAAAAACCTCCAAATATCTGGTCGATTTAATCTGGCTGTATCTGGATCTGTGATAAAAAGAGCATTACAATCATCATTTCTGGGTTCAAGATATTTATTAATCCACCATTTTTAAGAAAAGTCAGAAATACATACAAAACTTTATAATATTTTCTTTCCACTTATGAAAAGAATTAATACTTTAATAAAAAACATTAGTACATCATTTTTAAAAAACAATCACAAATGACCGTTCTAATTTCCTGGATTATTTTTGCACTTTACATATTGTCCTGCTCTTTTTACTGGCAAGGATTTTCTCGAAATCGGACAACCAATTATCATTGGGCACAACGAGTTTTGGTTTTGACTTTGGTTTGTCATTTGGGGTTAATTTGTTTCTTAACTTTTGAGTACGGTAGAATCCCAATAGCTAATTTAAGCGAAGCTTTGAGTACCTTTGTATGGTTAACTAGTTGTATTTATATAGTATTAGAATGGCGATTAAAAAATTACTCAATGGGCGCCTTTATCTTAACGGTCTTATCAATTTTGATGGCAATAGGGATAATTACTTTTCAGAATAACGAAGCAATACCAGAAGTTTTAAAAGATGTTAAATTTGAAGCGCATGTCATAGCTCTTTTAATTTCTTATGGTTCCTTTTCTATTTCTTTCATAGCTAGTTTGTTGCATACGTTGTTAGATCGGGAAATTCAAAAACGAAGATTTCGCCTTTTTTACAGCCGCTTGCCTTCATTGCCCTTTTTTCAGCGAATTAGTAACTTTGCTATTGATATCGGATTAGCCTTTGCAACCATTGGCATCGGGTTAGGTATTCTCCAAGCCATGACAATTTGGGAAAAATCTTTCTTAACAGATCCCAAATTTCTTACTGCTGCATTAACATGGCTAATTTATTGTTTCCATTTTCTAGGGAGAAGATTTGCAGGTTGGGGGGCGCAGCGTTCAGCAACCATTTCCTTAATAGGATTTAGCTTGCTGCTCTTTTCATTTCTAATAATTTCCTTGTTTTTCACCAGTTTACATAATTTCACTGGTTAAAGGAAATGACATGAATTTAACTATTTATCAATATGAATTTTCGGATAATAATATTTTCAAATCCGGTATCCGTTTAGAGGAAATTCCCCCAAAAATTGCTGCCAAGTTTGATTTTAAAGAATGGTTATTCCTGGTTGATGGAAATTCTATTGAACTGATTGTGGTTAGCGAGGGGAAACAAGATCCGGAACTTATAAAGACGGCTTTTTTTAATAAAAAGACTATTTCTGAACTTCAAACAACATTTAAAAACGTCTTAACTGGCCAGAGCGCAAGTTACCGATTCCTCCAAATTGCGACGGGAATTAGTGATTCGAAAAGCGGTGGAATTAATTTATTACAGAAATTGCAAGAAGCATACGTAAAAGCTGTTGATCGGGCACAAATTGGTCCATTCATACATTACCTATTTCAAAGAGGAATATGGTTACATGAAAAAGTAAGACAGGAAACTGAATATTTTCGCTTCGCTGTTCAAATCGAGAATGTTTTTAGAGAACTTGCCAATAAGATTCTAGGATCGCTTAATGCGTCAACTATTTATATAAATGGGTATCATCCTATTCTTCCTATTGTTTTAGAAGATTTAAAAAATGATGGATGTCACCAATTTATTTTCTTTGAAAATAATAAACATCAAAATCCTGGCTTAATTGGTCGATTTTCCGGCGTTGTCCAGCCACATCAAGCCATTGTTAAATCTTCTACCGGAGCGGAGATATTACTTATATTCGCTTCAGATGACCAAAATATTCTTTATGATATACTCATCCAAAAAGCGGATAAAAAACCAAAGACACTTCTATTGATTTTTAACTATGCGGGTCTTAATCTTCCAGTAGATAAGATAAAAAAAATCTCAAATTTTTATTTATACGGCCGTGAAGATCTTGAATATTTAGTAAAACATAATCGGGAACAGCAATTATCGATTACAAAAGAAATCTCAAGATGGATTCTAAAACAGGCTGACGAATTTAGCAACTGGATGAATAGTGCCGATTATTTCCAATTCATGGGGATTATTGGTTCAAGCCATAAAATGCAGAGAATATTCGAATTGGTTTCGCGAATTTCACGAACTGATATTACTGTTCTAATTGATGGAGAAAGTGGTACGGGGAAAGAAATGGTTGCAAGGGCTATCCATCAATTAAGCGCTCGTTCTAACCAACCTTTTTTAGTGATCAATTGTGGGGCTATTCCGGAAAACTTGCTAGAAAGCGAGTTCTTTGGGCATACACGCGGTGCTTTTACCGGTGCAGTTTCTGCTAAAAAAGGTCTTTTCGAAGTAGCAAACGGAGGTACAATTTTACTTGATGAAATTGCCGAACTTCCTATTCAATTACAAGTTAAGCTCCTAAGAGCACTTCAAGACGGCGAAATTAAACCAATTGGCAGCAATAATACTTTTAAAGTAAATATTCGGATTTTGACTGCAACAAATAAAGATCTCTCCTCAATGGTAGAAAAAGGTCAGTTTAGAAGTGATCTTTTCTATCGTATAAATGTAATCCGATTAACGATACCACCTTTGCGAGAAAGATCTGATGATATACCTCATCTGGCTCATCATTTTTTAAAAAAGTTTTCTCATAAGCAGAAAAAAGAAGTCAAATATATTTCAGACCAAACAATGGATATTTTAATGAAACACCAATGGCCGGGAAATGTGAGAGAATTAGAAAACGTGATCGAACATTCGGTCGCTTTGGCAATTAGTAAATCAATATCTTTATATAATCTTCCTCAAGACTTACAAAAATTAAATGGAAAACTACAACTCTCCGATTCAAAAAATCCAACCACTTTAAAAGAAATTGAAAAGAATTATATTCAGGAAATTCTTCGGGCAAATAGTTGGAATTACGATATAGCTTGCAAACAATTGGGTATTGGGCGAACTACCTTATGGCGAAAATTAAGAGAATATAAAATAACTAAATCTTCCTAAAAAATTCTACCCATACCAAATATTATCCATTCGATAATTCTGATTTTTCAAATAGAAAAGATGAATTATTCTATTGAAACCGGAATTAAGTGGCACTTTGCAAAGCTTATGGATTTGTTGGGTAACATTTTTTGTATCTTTTTAAAAAAATGACCCATCAACTAAAATGGCTGTTGGTTTTAGATTAGGCCCAAACTCTTTTTATTGTCTTTAGATTTCATCATTTAAAACTCTTATAAATGAAAACCCCTGGGCTCGGCACCTTCGGAATAGTTTGAAGGCACTTACTGCCAGGGGTTGGATTTATACTTAGATATTTATCGAAGCGGAATTTTTGCAGTCCGTACTATTTTTCCATCTCCAACATCAGTCCAGGCGATTACAATTTCCTGGGAGTTTCTTTTCATAATGGGAAAGCCGCTTGACCGGCTCGAGCTTGTTTGTTCGATGGTTATGGGTTGTTCCAGATTGCCGTATGAATCGACTTTCCGAATTTGTATATCCGCATATTCTCCCCTGTTTTCTACCCAACTGACCAGCGTGGAATTATCCGGTAAAACAATTACATCAACCCGGCCTACCGGTTTGCCGTCATCGATTTGAATGGGATCTCCAAAGGTTTTACCGCCATCGCTGGAAAGGATTACTTTCACCTTAGGTGAATCATTTGCTGCCGTAAACCAGGCAACCGCAACCATGTTGCCATTAGAATCCACTGCGGGGCCATTGACCGGGCAGCCGACGATTTTCCAATTATCCGGATGAAGATTTTGCGGTTCCGTCCATTTGCCGGATTCGAATCGCACGAAAGATATATCCCGGATTTCCTCTTCGGAGCGATCCCGGTACACGACAATAGATCCGTCAGGTGTCAATGCGGCCGAAGTCTGGCAGCAATCACAAATGCGCGAGTCGAGTTCCTGTTCATCATAAAGACTGCCATCCTTGCCGATTGCAGCAAAACGGATCGTCATTTCTTTTTCTGAAGAACCATGGCCGTCGTGACCGCCGATCACCGGATCGCCCCGGCGGACAAGTTCTTATCGGTCGTGGCTTCAGCGATGGATCTTGCAGAGAACTTGCGAGGGCTCGTAACGATCGGAATCACACCGACCCGGCCGGAGACAGGGTACGGCTACATCGAGCGCGGCGACCCCGTCGGGCAGGGATTCCTCGTCGTTCGATTCACTGAAAAGCCCGACGCGGAGACCGCAGCGCGCTTCGTTAACAGCGGTCAGTACTACTGGAACTCCGGTATGTTCTTCTGGACTGTGCAGGCTTTCATCGACCAGCTCGAAGAGGCCGGAGTCGTTACGCGAGAGTTCGTCAAGCAGCTTGCGTCCGCGATTTCTAGCGAGAGCGAAGAGGCCGCAGGGCTGTTCTCACAGGTCAAGTCCGAATCGATCGACTACGCGCTGATGGAGCGGTCGGAACGCGTGTACGTCGTGGAGTCCACATTCGAGTGGGACGACCTCGGAGCTTGGGACGCGCTGACAAGAAGTTTGCCACTCGACGACTCGGAAAACGCCATCGTCGGTGCGGCGAGAGTCGTCGAGTCAACGGGTTGCGCGGTGTACAACGAAATGGAAGGCGTCGAAATCTGCCTATTGGGCTGCGACGACCTGGCAGTGGTCGCTGCGAACGGCAAGATCCTGGTCGTCCCAAAATCAAGGGCGCAGGATGTGCGTAAGTTAGTAGAGAAAACTTAGACTCAGCCGCCGATGTGGCTGGCGATTACCGCTTCGACATCACCTGACTCGAAG
>JADFJB010000047.1 GCA_022566355.1 candidate division KSB1 bacterium | reverse complement strand
AAATGCGCAATGGAAGAAACCGCCACCCCCCCCGAAGAAGCTGCTAATCTCAGAAATTGTTGCCCGACCCACAGCTGGGGAATTTGTAGAAATCTACAATCCCGGTTCTGAAGCGGTTGATTTGAGTTATTATTACCTTGCCAATAGTACTTTCCAGTTTGGCAATACCTATTACTACCAGCTGGTTGAAGGCGGTGGTGGCGGCGGAACATTTGCGGATTTTAATGCTCGATTTCCTGATGGTGCCATGATTCAACCGGGTGAGTATCAGACGATAGCTATAAGCGGTGATTCATTGTTCTTTGCCGTTTATGGTGTATTGCCTACCTATGAATTATATGAAGACGGCACCAATTTCGGCAATGATGTTCCTGATATGCGTGAGGCTGTTCCTGGAAGCATTGCCGGTCAGGGTGGATTCTCAAATGGTGATGAGGATGCCATTCTTTTTTACTGGGATGGTTTAAGTGATTTAGTTGTTGATATTGATTACGTAATATATGATGAAGGAGACGGAGGCATCAATGAGCAAGTTGATAAGACTGGCGTAAGCATTGATGGTCCCGATCCTGGTACAGATTCGACTATGTATTTACCGGATACGCCTATTGCCAACCAGGTACCGGCTCCAATCAACAATACTGCTGATGGTTTTTCCACACACCGTATTGACTACACTGAAGGTAATCAAACTCCAACCGGTGGTAATGGTGTAACCGGTGCAGACGAAACTAGCGAGGATTTAAACAACACTTTCACGGACAACAGTACACCCTCACCTAATGCCCCGGGACAAATCGTTGGAGTAGAAGATTTGTCAATTGTCATCCCGGATCGCTTTGTTCTTCATGGCAATTATCCGAATCCATTTAATCCTTCCACAACCATTCGTTATGATTTGCCCACGAATGCGGATGTTCGAATTGTTATTTTTGATATATTAGGCCGGCAAGTACTTACTATCGAAAATAATAATGTGTCAGCCGGTAGCGCCCTTACTATTGAAATCAACGCCTCGGAATTGAGCTCCGGACTTTATTTTTATCAACTAATAGCCAAGTTAAAGGAGAAAACGGAAATCAAAACAGGTAAGATGACTCTGCTAAAATAAACAATGAAATTTCAAAATTAATGGTTATCAAAAGCCCTGGCAAAAACCGGGGCTTTTTTATATAACCTCGTTTGAGGATATACAAACCATTTGGTAATCGATTAAAAATATGTTAATTTAACACTTTAATGGTGAATCATCTTTAAAAATATAACGTAAACATTTTTTAATATTAGCTGTCTGATATAAAGTCATTATTTTATTTTTAACTTACACTCAATTGGGAGAAAAAATATGAGTAACAATTCCAAAAAGATTGGAAGTTTATTCTGGGGAGTTTTATTGATTGGTATTGGTATCTTATTTTTATTGGATAACCTTGGTATTGTCTATTTTGATGAAATTATCAGTGATTATTGGCCCCTAATTCTAATTGCTGTTGGTTTGAAAATAATTTTTAGTGCCAAAGGAAGTAAAAAAAGCAAAGAACCCACGACGGAAGTTCAGCAAGCTGAGGCCGCAAAAACAGAATAATTTTTATTGATAAACACATATTTCATTGATCAAAAAGAAGCCTGATTTCAGGCTTCTTTTTTTTATTCTCATCTTGACATTCGTCTAATATTTCAATAAGTTTAGAACAATTAAATAAATTCGACATACCGTAATAACTTCATTTATCACCTCTGATCAATTCATTATTACATGCTTTCATTAGTCAATATTCGCAAAACCTATAATGGCGTTACAGCCCTGGAATCAATCAACCTTTCGATTCAAGCTAACAAAACGACCGTATTAATTGGCCCCAGCGGCTGCGGGAAATCTACGCTGTTGCGAATTATGAATGGATTGGTCCAGCCAGATACCGGAACAGTTCATATCGAAAAGACAAAACTTACTCCGGAAAGCGCCCCGGGTCTAAGAAAAAAAATGGGCTATGTAATCCAGGATGGTGGTTTGTTTCCACATTTAACTGCCGAAAAAAATATTACCATAATGGCCCATTACCTGGGTTGGCCCGATGAAAAAGTAAAGAACAGACTGGACGATTTACTCGGCTTAACCCAATTTCCCAAAGCTGCTATACACCGCTACCCCACTGAGCTTTCCGGTGGACAGCAGCAACGGATTAGCCTGATGCGAGCGTTAATGCTCAACCCGGATTTATTACTCATGGATGAACCACTGGGTTCATTGGATCCAATCACTCGAATAGAATTACAAAATGAACTTCGAGAGATCTTTAAGACTTTAAGCAAAACAGTGGTTATGGTTACCCATGATATCGGCGAAGCTGGATTTTTCGGAGATAAGATTATGCTCATGCGAGAAGGCCACATTATCCAGCGAGGAACGCTTTCTGAAATGATCCAATCACCGGCGGACGAATTTGTTACGCGTTTCATCAATGCTCAACGAAGTCCGATTGATGCACTAGCAGGAGGGACTTCTTGAAATTCATCAAGCCAATTGCCATTCTTATTTTTTTTATTTTTCTGCCACACAATTTCTTGTACAGTCAATCCGTTAAAATCCAAGTCGGCTCTAAGAAATTTACCGAATCCGTAATCTTAGGTGAAATTATTAAATGTCTGGTTATAGATACCGGCGCTTCTGTCATACATCGCCAGGAACTTGGCGGGACGAGAATCCTATGGAATGCTCTTCTCCGGGGAACAATCGATATTTACCCGGAATATACCGGTACAATTAGCCAGGAAATCCTTGCTGGTAAGGAATTGAAAAACGAAGAAGAAATCCGGCTGGCATTAATCGAGCAAGGTATCCGAATGAGCAAGTCGCTTGGTTTTAACAACACATACGCTTTGGGCATGAAAGAGCAGATCGCTTCGGAAAGGAATATACAAAAGATTTCCGATTTGAAAAATCATCTCGATCTGAAATTTGGCTTTACCAACGAGTTTATGGATCGGGAAGATGGATGGCCAAGTTTGCAGCTGAGATATCAATTGCAGCACCAGGATGTTCGCGGGCTCGATCATGATCTCGCTTATCGTGCTTTGGATAGTGAATCCATACATGTCACCGATCTCTATTCTACCGATGCAGACATTAAGTACTATAACCTAAGAATCCTTCAAGATGATTTGCACCTGTTTCCAAATTACAATGCCGTATTACTTTACCGTGATGATTTATCTGAAAAAGCGCCGGAAGTAATTGATGCAATCTTAAAGCTGGAAGGGAAAATCCTGGAATCTGAAATGGTCAGGATGAATGCAAAAGCAAAGCTTGAGCGGATTGCAGAACAACAAATCGCAGTCGAATTTTTAGAAAAAACATATGGTCTGCAAATCGACACACAAATCCAAACACGTTGGGATCAATTTTGGCAAAACACAAAATCACATATCCTTTTAGTCCTGCTGGCACTAACGGTTGCTATTTTAATCTCGATACCCCTGGGGATTTATTCAGCTCGTCATCGCAAATTGGGCCAATTTATTCTTGGTAATGTTGGCATCATTCAAACTATTCCGGCGCTGGCACTGCTTGTATTTATGATACCGATTTTAGCTGCAATCAGGAAAGACCTTGGCATTGGAGCAGCGCCGACAATCGCAGCTTCGGTTCTCTACGGTTTATTGCCAATTGTACGCAATACCTATACCGGCTTGAAAGACATCCCGCTGCATATTAATGAGTCGGCAATTGCGTTGGGTTTACCATCTCGCAGCAGGCTATGGCTTGTTGAGCTGCCCATGGCGTCTCGTGCAATCCTGGCCGGTGTTAAAACTTCAGCTGTGATGATAGTAGGTTTTGTAACGTTGGGAGCTTTAATCGGGGCACCCGGCTATGGCCAACCGATTCTCACGGGTATTCGCCTGGCTGATACAGGTTTGATATTACAAGGAGCGCTACCGGCTGCCATTCTTTCTTTAATTGTCCAGGGTTTGTTTGAATTGGCAGAACGGTGGTTGGTTCCCAAAGGTCTCAGAATTGAAAGCACAGTAAAATAATGACCAATAGGGAGTTTATATGGAAGTAATCACCAAACAAGATCGATTTCAGTTAATTTCCACTAATGAGGAAATTAAGGTCGACAATTTTGCTAGCGATGTGAAAAAGGGACTGACTTCCGAAGAAAAATTCCTGTTGAGCAAATATTTCTATGATGAGAAAGGCTCTCAATTATTCGAGCAGATCAGTGATCTCGATGAATATTATCTCACCAGAACCGAGCGTGAGATTCTGGAATCAAAATCCGGGGAAATATCCACTCTTTTTTCTGATAGAATTTCAATGGTTGAATTAGGAAGTGGCAGCTCGGAAAAAACCCGTTTACTTATAAAAGCCTTCCTGAAAAGGTTCGGAAATCTGTTTTACATTCCTATAGATATTTCACTTTCCATATTGGAAGAAAGCTCTTTGAATTTATTGGCTGATTTTCCAGGGCTTGATATTCAGGCCATAAATGCCACTTATCAAAAGGGCTTGCGGAAACTCCATTCCATCTCAAAACCACCCAGGCTCATTTTATTCCTGGGATCTAATATCGGTAATTTTCAAAGGCATGATGCGGAAAATTTCTTGCATTGCATTCAAGAATTGATGCATCCAACAGACAGGTTGCTTGCCGGGATTGATCTAAAGAAAGACAAAAAGGAATTGGAAGCGGCATATAATGATTCTTTGGGGGTTACGGCTAAGTTTAACCTAAACCTCCTGGAACGGATCAATCGGGAACTAGGTGGAGAATTCGATTTAAATGAATTTAAACACCTTGCCATCTATAACGAAAATATAGGCCGCATCGAAATGCATTTGGTTAGTAAAATCGATCAAACCGTTCACATTTCAGATATAAATTTGGATGTGCCTTTTAAAGAAGGAGAAACAATACATACCGAAAATTCTTACAAATATTCCTTGCAAGATATTGATGAGCTTGCTCAATCGGCTGGACTGCTCACAAAAGAAAGATGGCTTGATGCTAATGAACGGTTTAGTCTGAACTTTTTTGCCTCGGATAGGGAATGAATAGTATTAGTGTCTAACCGAAAACCTGCTCATCCGGAATCTCGTTATTTCAGGCTGGAGATTCCCGTTTAAAAACAGGCTATCCGAGAACCCCCAAAATGTCACCCCCGAATGTTTTTATCGGGGGTCTTTTTACTTTATCATCCACAAAATGGACTCCTACTTAAACTTGTGCCCGCATGCTTTTAGTGGGCAGTATGCAAGAGTGACAATACCGGTTCTCGGATAGCCTGACAACGTGTGAGAATGAAAGAAGGTTGTTTTCGTTCAGACACTAATTAAGTTCTAAAGAATTTCAGGCACTATTTCCTGGCAAGTTCAGCTTCCGCAGCAATATATCCAAACGCAGCCCAATATGTCCCTTCAACCACTTTCTTAAAGATATCCATCGCTTCTTCGGTTTCTCCGTTATAGAAATACCAATTCCCTACCCCATAACCCTGGGTTGCGATATCCAGATCCTCAGCGTCTTTTGTGCTAAGCACAGAATCCGGCGGGATAATCCCTTTATACATCAGCAGCCGTTTGTGGTATGAATGATTTTCCAATATTTCCATTTCAGAAGTTATCGCCTGCAAAACATCTTTGGCTTCATTTTCCATTCCAAGCCTACGGTAAGTCATATACAACCAATCACTGGTCGCACAAAGCATATCATTATTATTGGAAAATTTCATACATTCAAGGTAAGCGTGCAAAGCATTTTCGAAGTCACCCTTGAGATAGTACGCCAAACCCAGGTGATACCAAATATTGGAATGGGAGGTGCTGGTTGGAATGTCGTATTTATTCGGCTGACCATCTTGTTCGATTTCATCCGGAACACCTTCGATAAGTTGGCTCGCTTTCTCCAAATCTTCAATGGCTTTGTCAAATTCTCTAATACTGATATAGCGATGTCCCCGGTGACGGTATAGATTGTAGTTCTCCGGGTATTTTTTGATGCCATCGGAATAAATCTTTATTGCGTCACGATAGCGCCACAGGTAAGCGGTTCGCCTGCCAAGCCAGATAATATTTTCTTGTTTATCCGGATCTTTGTCGAAATCCGCCTTCGCCTTTGCTAAATTCCCCTCATTTTTTTCCTCTGTTTCGGCTGCTAATTCGATTGGAAAAAGCGGTTGTCCCGAAAGTGAAATTGCTTCCGGCTCATTTTGTTTTTGACAGGTTATAAAGATAAAGGAAAAAAGTAAAAAGTAAAAAGTGCAAAACAAGCTGTTTTTTTTCAATGAACTACCTTTCTAATTATTATAGTTACCCTTTTCTATACCTTTAGCCGGCTTCCAATCAGAATGTCTTGGGTCATATTATATAGATACTTTATTTCATAATCAAACGATAATAAATGTCAAGCGTTTTCTTTATGATAAAGGAGCGAGGTAAGGATATGAAGGTGGGAATAATTTTATAAGCCAATTTCTTCTTAATTGATCATTGGATCGAATACGCAGTTCGCAGGTTGTCCGTTGGACTCATAGTCCGTCATATAACGAGCCTTTTTTATTAGGAAGAGGGGTAAATGTGGACATATTGGGACATTTAGTGCACACGATTCTACTTACACTTTTTATTAACAATTATTATCCGGCCACATTTGAAACTATGTCCACAATCTGAAGAATTATCTATCCATCCAAATATCTTAACAAAATCAAGAAATTCATTGATTTTGGACTTATGAATTTGTAAAATTTAATATCGTAGAACCGGAAATATCTCCTGGCTAAACTCAAAAACTATCTTGAGATAACCTCGACATGATTGGCACAACCATATCACATTATAAAATTCTCGAAAAACTAGGTGGCGGCGGCATGGGTGTCGTTTACAAAGCTGAGGACATCAAGCTTAAACGAGCTGTCGCGTTAAAATTTCTGCCACCCGAATTAACCCGCGACGAAGACGCCAAACAGCGCTTCATTCATGAAGCGCAAGCAGCCTCGGCGTTGGATCATGCCAATATCTGCACTGTTTATGAAATCGGAGAGACCGATGAGGCTCAATTGTTTATCGCCATGGCCTATTACGATGGCGAGACGTTGAAGAAGAAGATTGAACAGGGGGCGCTGAAGATTGATGAGGTGATTGATCTTGCCATCCAAATTGCGCAGGGTTTAGCGGCGGCGCACGAGGCAGACATTATTCACAGGGATATCAAGCCTGCCAATGTCATGTTAACCAATAAAGATGTGGCTAAAATCGTTGATTTCGGCCTGGCCAAAGCAGCAGGCCAAACCATGCTCACTAAGGAGGGTATTACGCTGGGCACCATTGCTTATATGTCCCCTGAACAGACGCATGGCGCGGAACTGGACCATCGTTCAGATATATGGTCATTGGGTGTGATATACTATGAAATGCTGACGGGAGAATTACCCTTTAAAGGACACTACGACCAGGCTGTGGTATATTCCATTATGAATGAGGAACCACAACCAATGACTGACCTTAGGGAAGACGTCTCCCCGGTCATGGTGAATATTGTCAACAAAGCTCTGGCAAAAAGGTTAGAGCAGCGGTATCAAACCGCGGCAGAGCTTATTGCTGATTTAGAAAGCCTGAAAACGGGCACAATTCCTGCTGCTGGACCTACACCAATGGTCGCCTCTGATCAGGAAGAAAAATCTATCGCCGTGGTTGATTTTACCAATATTACCGAAGATGCCTCCGTCGATTGGTTATCAAGCGGAATTGCCGAAACGGTTACGGTCGATTTAAAGAAAGTCTCTGCACTAAAAGTGGTGAGCCGCGAAAAGCTATTAAGGGTGCTCAATTCCATTACTGAGGAAAAGATTACTCAGGAAAAGATAATAGATCTTGGTAAAAAGCTGCAAGTGCGATGGATTATATCGGGTGGTTACCAAAAATTAGGCAATAAGATTCGCATCACTGCCCATTTTACAGAGATTTCGATTGGTGATGTAATTGGTTCGACAAAAGCTGACGGTACCCTTGAAGACATTTTCAAACTGCAGGATCAGATTATCACCAACCTGATGGAGACCTTGCAAGTCGAAGTATCTGATTCCGAAGTTAATAAAATGGAGACCCCAGAAACAATAGAATTGGAAGCATATGAATATTATGCTAAGGGAAAGCAGCTCTTTATTCAATTCGGTAAAGAAAGTTTTGAGCAGGCAACAGAGTATTTTGAAAAAGCCGTCGAAATCGATCCCAAATATGCTTTGGCTTATTCTGGTTTGGGCAGCATTCACATTTTTAGATTTATCGAAAAAACAGACCCAACTGATTTAGACATCGGCCTATCGCATTTGCAAAAGGCGATAAAATACGACCCCGACCTGGCTGACACCTATCTCTGGTTGACCTACGCCTACATGCGTAAACAGCGTCTGGAGGAAGCGGTTCAGTCGGGGCAAAAAGCGTTGCAGTTGGAACCAGACAACCCTTTGGCTCATTATTTTATGGGTAGTTCTTACCAACTTCAAGGAGCCATGGAATATAAGGATAATCGCTATAGCAAAGCAGTACAACATTACAAGAGAAACAATGAACTACAGCCAAATTTTCAACCGCCATATATGAGTCTTGCTTGGATTTATATCCTGCATGGACAATATCCAAAGGCACATAAGCACCTGGAAAAAGCAATAGAAATTGAAGAATCGGGCAAATCGGAGGATGTAAAATTTATCGGTGCTTTAACGATGATGGGCAATCTTCATTTCCGCCAACAACAATTGGATGAGGCTGTAGATTGTTATGAACGCGCGCTTGAGATTCTAGAAAAAGTGAATCATCTTTACAAGCATCAATTTGTCGTGTGGACCTATTGCGGCATCGGAGATATTCACTTAAATCTCAGAGCCCATGATAAAGCCCTGCAAAACTATAAAAGTGCTTGTGGGCTGATTGACAAAAACCCCAAGGCAATCGGCATGGGGTACTGTTTTGTTCGCGGCCATTTGGGAATGGCAAAAGCTTTTTGGAAACTTGGAATGAAACGTGAGGCCAAAGAGTGGTCTGAAGAGGCCCTTAAACTTATTAGTGATAAAAAAGGATTTGACTTCAATTGGATTTGGGAAGGAAGTGATGCGCAGGCCTATTACGACATTGCCAGCTATAATGCCTTGACGAATCGTTATGAGGAGGCCATCAAGTATTTGCGTAAAGCAGTCGACTGCAGCTGGGGTGATGTCCTTTTTTTGGAAGCAGATGAAAGTTTTGATTCAGTTCGGAGAAAAGCTGAATACCAAAAAATAGTCAAAAAATTGAAGAATCGAAAACCGTTGTCTTGATTTTTGAAATTCAAAATCCGAACCCTAATTTCAAACAAATTTTAATGACTAAAACGCAAATACAAAATGTTATGATTCGAGGCCCGCACGCTTTTGGGCAATTTGCCATACGTCCTTAAAGTTTCGAAATTCATAATAGAATACCCCGGATTCTGGACTAAATCCGCAGGCAGATGCATAAAGCTTCATGATAAACTATACAGTGACAAATTGTTTTCTAATTTAAAGCTGATATAGGGATTGGTAACACAAAAGAATCACTTAAATGTAAAAAAATCTATGGGATTATTACTTGGCTCGACTTAGTTCGTTATGAGAATGACCGAGAGTCGTGGTCTTGTCCCGCCTATTCTTGAATTACTTGTTACCTCCCAACATATGTAACTGCCAGAGATTGCGATTACTCGTATGCATAAATGGTAAGATTGCCAGATGTCCTATTGGGCCAATACTTTTTTCCAAATATTTTAATTCTTTGAACTTTGCTTTTATTTCTGGATCTGGCGCTGGTTTGAATCCCGATTCTTGCATCATTAAAATACCTTTTGCCCGTATCGATAATTCCAAATGGATACGTAAAAAACACAGCATATCCACCACAATTTCACCCGGGAATTTGTCCCGCAAAGAATGTAAATAACGGCCGATTTTCGTTTCGGATAGATTCCCAGAAGTAATCAACTCCAGCAATTCCTGGTCGGTATCGAATCCAACACCGAGCCAGTTTTGGGTTGATTTTTCGCTTTGGGAATAGACCAAGCTGATTATTATTGGGAAAACGAATAATAATAATAACGTCGATTGCAAAGGCGTTAAAAAGAAATGATTAAAGAGTGAATGAATACCGATTGCTAAAACGAATGCGGGTAAAATCGCAAAATATTTTATTGAAGATTGTTGATCGTGAAAGCTTTTGGCAATGATGCCGAATATTGCAGTTACTCCGCCATGCATAATCGCAGTGCCAAAACCTCGAATAATCCAGGTCATGAGTGTTGCATCAGACATCGCCCGCAGGTAATAGATATTTTCCAAAAATGCAAATCCCGCGCCAATGGCGAAACCATGAATGGCGGTGTCAACCGTAAAGCCCATCTTATTTTTTCGGATCAAATAAATCAGGAATGCAGCTTTTAAGGATTCTTCTACGATCGGAGCGCAATAGCGGCTATAGGTTTTGAATTCTATTGCTAGAAAATCCAGCATAGAACTGTTTATGAGAAATGAGCCCAAGGCAGCGCCACAGCCTGCGATTATAGAAATTAAAACAGCTTGTAGTTTAACTAGTTTATAACTATCGATTAAAATCAACCCAAGAAGGAAGAAAAAAACCGGAAGCAGGCTAAAAGAGATACGGAGTAGATCTTGAATTGGAGTGTTCAATTGTTAAACAAATTAGCCGGTTAATTGTTAATCATTTAGACATGGGCGCATAGGCCCATAGGTTGTAATGTAATGAGTTAGAGCAAAGGAGGCAAGAGAAAAACCTCTCAGGTTTACAAAACCAGAGAGGTTTTAAGTTAGGTTACAATATCTTCAGCGAAATCATGAATTCATCGGACAAACTCTGGTCTTTTTCAAAAGCCGCAGCGTATCCAATAGAAAATGTGGATTTTAGACGCGAGAACATGACAATGCGAAAATCTAATTGGCCACCTAAATTTAATAGGCTTCTTTGAGCGCCAAATTGAGGTGGGGGGTCACCTGCTTTAACGCCATCAAGATTTGTTCTGATTGCTGAAGAAAAAAGAGCGATGCGCGCCCACCTTAAATAAAAACTGGTAAAACCGACTCGGCGAAATCTTATCGGAGGTAAGTTCCATTCCATCATAAATTTTGCGTAATTTTTTCCGCCAAATTCGTTGAGGCCCACTCCCGGAAAACTATAATATTCCCTATACCGTTTTTCTGTTAAATAATCCACCCAGTTGTTACCGAAACCACCGAAAAAGTAATTTGCAAATGGATTATCCTCATTTCCAAAAGAGTGACCTATTGAACTTCTGAACCAGATAGAAGAATGACCAACAGGAAGTGGCAACCCCAAATCTAAGTTCATATGAACTCGAGGAAATATCTCCGAATTAACATAATTTCCCTGGGAGATAAGCTGCCATTTGAACCCTTTTTCATCGTCTACAGCGCCAAGTGATTTACGCACATAGCTGTAATCTAAACTTGCTCTTCCTAACAACAGCTTGTTAAATGTCGCGGTTACGTTCTGAAAGTCAGGCAGTCTTTCTAAACCGCTATATCTGGTTAAACCAATACTCAAATCCAAAGTCTTGGGCTTGTCATATAGTAGATTCTTGTTATATTGTAAACCCAAAGAATACCCCTTACGGCTGGTTTTAGTTGGTCCTGCCAAATCATAGAAATCAGCGCCATTGTAGGTCGCGTTAAATTGCCAATTGAAGTGATGAAATTTAACACCTAAATGTAACCTTTCGTTATTAGGCAAATTTTGACTTGATGAGTAAGATGAAGTAATTTCGAAACCAGTAATTCCAAGTAAATCCGAATAATTGAAGTGCATGCCCATTGCCGTAAAATCCTTGTACCCTTCAACGATGGGGTACGCTGAAGTAAGACCTATATTACTAAAAGAATTATACTTGCCGTGGTATGTAGTTAAAGAATCAATATTTATTGATGATGGAGGATCGAGAAGCCAGTCTTTGACAATCGGATGCTTTTTCACAATCTCGTTTCCTAAGAAGTTAATGGCGCTCACATTTTCAAGTGGCTCGATGGCAATCATAACCGGGACAAATCCGTCTCCTGTATAACGCATAACAATTAACGAATCCTCGGAAACAGGTACAGGCCTGAAAAAGCCTGATTCACAATTGCTGAGGATATCCATATCCTCTTCTTCGAAATCAAATCGGTAGATATTTGAAACACCAGAGTAATAAGACGATCCGTAGAGATACCTGCCATCCGGCGAAAAAACAAAGTTCGCAGGCAAGCTGTTCTCGAAATCAAACAGAACTTCATACGTTGTTTCACCACCCATCAATTTAGCGGCATCCATCTTAATCAACTTTTGCTTGCCAGTAATTTCAACAAGCGCAGCAGTAACCGTTGAGCCATCGGGTGAAATATCTATATCAAAAATATCTTTTCCATAAGGAAAGGAATAGATCTGGTTCCACTCTTTATACGGATGCGGGATTCTGACTAAGGTTGATATGCCATTATAGTGGCGAACACCCCAGATTGACTTATCCACCAGATTGAAGGTCAAGTCGCCGGTTCTAACATCTTGCATAAGTCTCTTCGATTTACCCGTTTTGATATCAACCACATTCAAATCCCGCCAGCTATTGTTATCCGTAGTATAAAAGATTAAACCTTCGGTTCGATCGTAAGCCAGGGAAGAAGTATAATATAAAGCAGGACCTTTTACATCGCATATTTTATCAATTGCGCCAGTTTGGATATCAATAGCAGCGATGTGGGCAACTTGCCCTGGATATCGTACAGCAGCAAAGAGATTTCGGCTGCTTGAATCATAAAACGTACGCGAAATAGAACCAAGAGCCCTTTTAGAGATTGGACGAAAGTGCGTTGTGGGGTTTAAGCGGATTGAATCGAGATTGACTTGCTGCCATTCACGCTCCCATTTAATCCAGCGAGTCCATTCATCGTTAAGCCCTACTCCATAGACTTTTTTGAACTGAGAAGCAAAATAGGCCTTGCTGCCTTTTTTTCGAGAAGCCCATTCTAATACTCTCTCAGGGCCATACTGATAGGCAAGATAACTGATGAACCGGGTTCCGTAAAGATAGGAGTTTGCCGCTACCTGAAAATCGATGGTTGTGCCTTCCGACTCTAAACCCACTACGTCATATATATAGCTTCCATCACGAACCATGGACCTGAACACCATTTCATCATAAGCGCCGAGCACCCGTCCCAAACCACCCGCCATCCAGGTCTCCCAAAAAACAGCTAAGCCTTCATGATACCAGCGTGGAGAAAGGTTGCGCGGACTTGTGAGATAAGAATAGAATATTGAAGCCGGATTATCTTCAGACGGCCACACCTTGCCGAAAAAAAGTGAACGAAAAAACTTGTCACTGCCGCTAGTTTGATCGGTTGTAACAATATGGACTAATTCATGACTCATCGTCCAGTTCATTCTTTCATTAGCTGGTATAGTTTCAAAAACATAATTGGCGGGTGCGAGATCCATCTTGATGAAATTACGTGGCACAGACGTGGCTCCTGCATTATGATAATCACTGAAGTCTTGCAAAAACACTGTGAATTTTTCACTTGGAGTATACTTAAAAAGATGACGATGGAACCTCAACGAATTCTCAAAACAACGCGCTAAATGAGATACAATATATTCATGTGTTTTACCTAAATAAATTAACTGTAAATTCTTTGTTTGTAGTGAATGTAATTGTGCAGGAAGTTCAAAATTGGCAAACAAAAGTAGAATGAAAAGCGGAAATAGAGGAATTTTTGATTTGGTTTTCATAAGATAATTTCTTTTATTTTTTTATGTTCATAACTTAAGTTTGTTATAAAAGTGATCACTAAAAGTGGACTGTCACTACAATGCAACAAAAGCAATCTCTCATCAAGGCAAATCTTAAAGGGGATGCTTTGACTTGCATTTGCTTTATTGCTAAACCGTAAAAACTTAATAAGCGATTGGAGAATTAAGTTTTATATTTAAAGTGTAAGCTTCTGAAAATGAGTAAAAGGAGATACCGAGGTTAAGCTTACGGTATCTCCTTTACGTAAAACGAACTTAAAGGATTAGAGTAGAGATTCAATTTTTAAATCCTTGTTCCAAAATTGAATCCTATTTTGGAATCCTATTTTGTGATTGCCTCACGAAGGCTTGCATTTACCAGTGCCTCCCGGAAGCTAGCGTTGGTTAAGGCCTCTCGGAAACTAGCATTTGCTAGAGCTTCTCGGAAGCTGGCATTGGCCAGGGCCTCTCGAAAGCTAGCATTTGCTAAAGCATCTCGGAAGCTGGCATTGGCCAAGGCCTCTCGAAAGCTAGCATTTGCTAAAGCATCTCGGAAGCTGGCATTGGCCAGGGCCTCTCGAAAGCCAGCGTTTGCTAAAGCCTCTCGGAAGCTGGCATTGGCCAGGGCTTCTCTAAAGCTAGCATTTGCTAAAGCATCTCGGAAGCTGGCACTGGTCAGGGCCTCTCGAAAGCTGGCATTTTCTAGAGCTTCTCTCAGAGTCGCGTCTACTAATGCCTCTCTCAGGCTCGCATCTACTAAAGCATCTCGGAAGCTGGCATTGGCCAGGGCCTCTCGAAAGCTAACATTCGCTAAAGCCTCTTGAAAGCTGGCGTTTGCTAAGACCTCTCGAAAGCTGGCATTTGCCAGAACTTCTCGAAAGCTGGCATTTGCAAAGGCCTCCCGAAGACTGGCATTCGCCAGGACCTCACGAAAGCTGGCATTTGCCAGGACTTCTCGAATGTTGGCATTTGCTAGGGCTTCTCGAAAACTGGCATTTGCTAAGGCCTCCTGAAGACTTGCATTCGCCAGGACCTCACGAAAGCTGACATTTGCTAGTGCCTCTCGGAAACTGACATTGGCCAAAGCCTCCTGAAGACTGACATTCGCCAGCACCTCTTGAAAGCTCGCATTTGCCAGGACCTTACGAAAGCTATCGTCATTGAGCAATTCCTGAATTTTGTCATTTTGCAACAATTTCTGGATTTCGGTATCTGTCAGGATAACATCATTGGCACTTATTTGGCCAACACGGTATTTTTGCGCCTTCTTTACACCGCCAATCGTGCCTTCAGCCCCTTCGCCGCCCGGGGGAAAACCGGAATAAATAAAATACCCCACAAGAATTAACACCAGAGCTGCCCCAGCAAATAAAGCTTTACGGTTCATGATAACCTTCCTTTCTTTTAATTAGGGTTTTTATGAACACTTAAATGAATTACAATTGGTAAATAAAAAAGTTTGTTTAGGTTTCATATTTTTAAAAAATAATTGTTAACCTGGATAATTCATGAACCGCAAAGACGCAAAGACCGCCAAGAGGAAAAGTAACAATTTTTAAGTATTTATCATCTGAATTATAGTTGCCTAGTTTCCAAAACATTTTTTAGTCTAACTCTTTGCGTCTTAGCACCTTCGCGGTGAAAATTTATGAATATTTCAAACTAATAGCTTTTGTTTATTACGCCTATCTTGGTCTAGTAAGTATTAGTGTACTATGAACTCTTCCGAACTTAGGACGCGGTTACCTCCACCATAAGAATAATCCTGGTCTCGAATCCACCTTGCAGTAGGCTTCTCTTCGTCTTCACGGAATTCGGTTTTTCCGACTATATCAAAGTCCAAATGGTAATAATTATTTATAACACGAGCTTTTACCCATATTGGCCACTCACCCGATGATTCCGGACTATCAAAACCAGGTTCCACCGATAGATGTTAACCCAGATAGATTACTTTCTGCATCTACAATAGGAGCCCAACCACTGTCATCTGACAACGGCCTTGTTGCTTTTTTTATTGAATAAAAATCAATATCACTTTGGTTGGCGATATTTTCTTCAGTGGGCAGAAAAACCTTAACTTCAAACGTTGCTCGCCAGCCTGAACCGCCAACTTCTTCGTCATAACCGACATTTCCTACTAGTAATTGAACCTGGATTCGATCGCCCTTTATTGGAGAATCAGCTGTGGCAGGCGAATATTCTTTTTTCTCCGGATCTCCCGGTCCAACAGGGGATGAACAAGAAAACGTTCCGGTTGCTCCTTCTTTACCCGGAGAGCCTGAATAAGAAACAATAACAATCAGGGCTAAAACTACGCCGGCAATTATAAATAAAATTCTTCGTCTCATGATAACCTCCTAGTTATTATTAGAGACTTAAATTTGAAAGTGACTCTTTCATTGCGAATTACAATTCATATTTTAAAAAGTTGGCTGGTTTCATTTTTTTTACTTTTAATTTCCAGTTGTCATTACTTCCTCAAGCAATGTATTGCCGTTTTGTGAAAGCCTAAAATTTATTTTTGCATCGGAAGCCAATCGTTTAAACAAGATTAAAGTGCTACTTTCAGCCTTTGTTGTAAGGTTAACCTGGTTAGCATCATATTCAATAGCTCCCCGGGATGGATGATCTCCTTTGGACAACCCACTAAATTCAAGTTCATCTTTATTAAATCCTAAATAGACATCAATATTCTGAGATGAATTAAGTTGTAGTTCAAGTAATACAACATCTTTGCCATTTTTTACATGCACGCTACCGGTAACCTGGTCCAGGTTGATTTCAAAAAAAGAGGCGGACTGTAAATTGTTATCCGCCTCTTTTGGGATCATCGTGCCGTAAAAATTGGAAATCTCATTTACTGGAGTTTGTAGATTTTGATTTCCGAATAATACAAACAAAATGAGACCCGCTGCCAAACCGGAGGCAAAAGCAAATCCATATTTGATCTGAAAAACTGATTTAATGTTTTGAATAAGCCCTCCAATTACTGGCGTTTTTTCTCTAGATGAACTCTTATAAGGTTGAATTGAATTTAAGATATTTTTCTTAAGATTGGGTGAAGGATCTTTTGCATCGACTTGATTAAGCAAATTAGAAAGACCGTTTAAATCCGAATAGAGCGTTTTAGCTTCTTCATTTTTCAACATGTATTTCTGCACGGCTTCACTTTCTTCCGAAGAATTTTCGCCATCAATTTCCTGATGAATAAGCTGAAGATATTTATCATCTATCATTTTTTAATTCCTTGCTTAACCAAAACATCTTTTAACAAATGCCTGGCAGTAAATAGTCTCGATTTTACCTTTTTCTCGGACATTTCAAGAATATAACTGATCTCGCCATAGGACAACTCTTGCAAATGTTTAAGAATAATGAGTATTCGATATTCCGGTTCAATGCCCATCAAAGAAGATCCAACCTGGTTGGACAATTCAAGGCTTTCATAATTCTTTTCAGGCGAATGGTCTTCTGACGCATAATCGACTTCCAACCCTTCAAATCGTCTGCGTTGCTCTCCAAGATTTAATGATTCATTGATTGCCATTCTGTAAATCCAGTTAAAAAATTTATGTTTAAAATCAAAGGTTCTCAAATTCTGATACACTTTGATAAAAACCGTCTGGGCTATATCCTCTGCATCCTGGACATCATTCAGCATTCGTAAAGCCACATTGTAAATCACCTTCTGATAGCGATCAATCAAGATCTCAAAAGGTTTCTCCTGACCCTCTAGTGTTTGCCTTATGAGAGTCGCATCATCTAGTTCTTTCATAGTGAATTACAATTGAAATAAAAAAAAGTTGGTTGAGTTTGAAATTTTACTGAAAATTATTCCACTATTGTAAGGAATAAGGAAAGAAAAAGCAATAAAAAAAATATTTGGGAAATATATTTATAGGTGAAAATAACTAGTGCCTGAACGAAAACTAAGATTCTTCTTATTCAATTTCGAAAATCGTATCGAATCCGGCGTACTGAAAGACATCTTTAATGTGTTTATTCATATGGGTCAATTTTAGTTTTTCACCGGATTCACTTAATCGTTTTTGTGTTTTGAGTAAAATGCCCAGTCCAGCACTGGAAATATAGTCTAAGTCGCTAAAGTTAATGTTACAAGATTCCATAATTGTATCGAATACTTTGATGGCTCCTTCTACTTGAGAGGCATCGAATCTTCCTACAAGAAGAATCTCACCTGAATCACTCTTTTCCGCTTCAAACAATGTTATTCTCCAAACTCATTATAAATGTGATTTTACTTTCCCTGTTTTTATACTCATAATCAATTTTGTCAACCATTTTCTTTACCAGGTGAATCCCCAATCCACCAACCCTGCGATCTTTCAAATGAGCTTTGATATCCACTTCTTTGGACTTGGTCAAATCAAATGGTTCGACATCAAAATCAATTAATGTTACTATGAGGGTACTATTTTTTTTGGCAAGATCAATAGAAATATCGCTTATACTTTCTCTGCTATATTTTACCATATTTGTAAATAATTCTTCAATGGCAAGATTAAGAGTAAATGAAACCGATTTGTCAATGCTATTTTTCTGAATAAATATATTAACAAAATCAAAAACTTTATTCAAAGACGCAAATTGTCTTTTAAATCTTTTTTTCATGAATACAGGGTATTTGGCCCGATCTTGTTTGTTCAATTAACTTTGATCGTAATGATGGCAATATCATCACTTTGCTTGGCATTCCCGATAAATTCTTGCAACCTTTTCTTTAAGTTTTCAATAATGGCTCCCGCCTTTTCTTGAGCGACTTCTTCTATAGCCTGGACTAGTCTGGTTTCTTCAAACATCTCTTTGTTTTCATTAAATGCTTCGGTAACACCATCCGTGTATACGACAATAACATCGCCAGGATTGAGAGAAATTTCCTTTTCCTCGTAAACCGCCACTTTTGATAAGCTTAGTGCCGGAGATCGAAATTGAACTAATTCACAACTCTTGGAATCACTTTTGTATAGTATGAATGGATTATGGCCTGCGTTTGAATAACGCATTATTTTTTTATTGGAGTCGAAATCCAAATACATCATCGTCACAAACATATCTTTTGGAATGGTTTGATCCAAAATCAAATTCAACTCATGCAGGACGCCATCGGTTGAGACATAACTTCGCTTAAGCGCCTGTAGAATTCCTTTAATCATTGTCATTACCAATGCCGAAGATGCTCCATGCCCCGAAACATCAGCCATAACAATTCCAATTCTATTTTCGCCCAGGTCAAAATAATCGAAATAATCTCCGCTTACCTCGTCAGCAGCAATGAAATGGCTGGCGATCTCAAGGCCATCGAGTTCAGGTTGTTTAAATGGCAACAACCCCTTTTGAATGTTGCGAGCCATTACGAGCTCTTGCTCCATCCGTTTTTTCTCGAGAGTTTCTTGCTGCAGCTGAGAATTTCGAATCAATTGCCCGGATTGAGCCGCAATGATGGAAATCAATCTCAAATCTCCCTTACTAAAAGGCTCGAATGTTTTTTTATTTGTGACCATGATAATGCCAAGTAACTTGGCTCGAAAACGAATGGGTACACATAATACCGATCGAATTTCCTGGCGTTCTTGTTCAGTAGTATTAAACCTTTCATCGGTGGACAAATCATCGATAATGAGAGGCTGCTGATGTTTTAGGACCCAACCTGTAATGTTGGTGCCGATTTTATAGGTCAATAGACGACTGCGATCCTGTTGGCGAATTAATGTCTTTAAAGGCGAGTCCTCTTGCTCGGTTAAGAGAAGAATCGATCCTTGTTCCCCCTTGGTTGCTTTAATTGATTTTTCAACAATGATATCCAGTACCTGGTTTACTTCTAATGAACTGCTGGCTGTTATTGCTAAATCATTAAGAACCGTTAATTCTTGAATGGCAGACTTTAAGCGTTCGACCTCATTTTCAAGTTGAGCTACCCTTGGATCATTTCCGGAATTATTGACCATCCTAATACTGCTTGATTAACTGAACTATATTATTTAGAAATTACGAACCGCACCTTCAAGAGTTCGATAAGTGTCAAAAACCGATTCCAGTTTAGTCATGACCAAAATACCACGAATTGTTTCATTCAGGCAAACAAGCTTAAATTCCCCATCATTGCTTTTAATGGAAGTGTAGCACCTAATTAGAACTCCTAACCCGGTGCTGTTCATACGCTTAACATTTTCCAAATCTACGATAACTTTTTTAATTCCCTCTTCAATGAGTTTTTTGGTTTCGGCGGGTAAAACCTCAGATGTGGGTGGTCCGCCAAGAAGATCGCCACTTATTTTGATAATCGCAATGTCCCCTCTCATTTCCGTTTTGAATTTCATATTTCCTCCAAATCATTAGTTTCTTTTAAATACATTAATCGATTGATTAAGTTGCTAAATTATGCATTGAATGGTAATTTGATTGCAAATCTCTAATGGGTTACAGAATAACATAACCAACCAAAATGTCAAGAGTTTCTTGTCGTTTAAGTACAAAATGAAAATTTAAAACCAATAAATATTGAGGTTTTTTTAAAAAATGGAATTCTTAATTTAACAATTAGATCTATTTGAAATTGTAAATAGAATATTTAGTCCTTTCGCTTCACTACCACTAAAGTCATATCATCCATTCGTGGCGCTCCTTCAGAAAATCCATTTACTGCCGCGAGAATTTTCTCGATCAGTTCAGTTGCCGATTTATCCCTGTTATTTTGTACTATTTGTAATACTCTATCCTCGCCAAATTCTTCTTCAAAAGAGTTCAACGCTTCGGTAATACCATCGGAATAAATGACAAGACTATCACCTGGTTTGAAAGTAACGGTTTCTTCCAGGTATTGCGATTCCGCCATAAATCCTAAGACTGTTCCACCGGTATTTAGACGAGAAACTCCTTCACTTTTCGAAACCAGAAAAGGGCTATCATGTCCTGCATTTGAAAAACTAAACAGGTGAGTTCTTAAATCCAAATTACCATAGAATAATGTGACAAATTTACCCAGATCCGTGCTTTTTACCAAAAGCTTATTGGCACGATATACACAGTCATTTGCGGAAGACGTTGTTAGAGCAAAACCTCGAATTGTAGCCTGGAGGTTAGCCATTAGCAACGCTGCAGGCATTCCTTTTCCGGTTACATCTCCAAGACAAACACCTAATTTATTGCCTTCAATTTCGATAAAATCAAAATAATCACCGCCAACGGCTTGAGCTGGAATGCTTATTCCGGCTAAATCATATCCTTCAATTTGAGGAGCGAATTTAGGCAGCAGGCCATTTTGGATTTGAGAGGCGACCTTTACTTCATCCTGCATCTTAAAATATTCTTTTTCTTCCTCGTAAAGTCTCGCATTCTCGACAACCTGCGCAGACTGTCCCGCGATGATTGCAAGTAACCGTTGATCTCCCTCAATAAAATCCTGATCTCCCTTCTTATTGTAAATTGTAAGTACCCCGATTAGCTCCGCTTTAACCTGCATTGGCACACAAAGCAACGAATGAATGGACTCATCCCATTTTACACCTTTAAACCTTTCATCTTTTGATGGATCATTCATCATAAGCGGTTTTCTATTAATATGCATCCAGCCAAGCAGATTCTGATCCAGGTGAAATTTATCCTGCATACCAGAGCTAACATTTGCTCTTATGAGAGTTTTCATCTCCTGCTTTTCTGTGAAATCAATTAGGGTAATCACCCCTTGCTGCGCATGAATGGATTTAAGAGACAGGCGAATAATTGTATCCATGATCTCCTGGGGATCCTGGAGAGCTGCAATTGCACTGGTTAATTCGTTAAGCGTTGTAAGTTCCTCGACGGCTCTCCTAAGCCGTCGGTTTTCTTCCAGGATATGTTGATCTTCGTCTGACATAATTAGAATTCGTATTGGGAAATAACTTACCTTAAGTTGGTAATATATATGGACCACATTATTATGTCAATAATTTAATTTTGACATCAAGAAAACAGATGTATGCTAACTCAAATTTTGTTGGAAATACAATACATCCAATTGACTTCATTCCGAAGCATCTCATGAATGACGTACTCTGGCTTTAGGAGATTCAGCAATAACCGTGTTAAGCCATTTTGCTAACGCTTCCACACAGTCTCTAAGGCTATAGACTGAAGACGAACATTTAAAATAAGTAATTAGGATTTAGGGTTTTGCTAATTCATTTGAAAAAAACAATTTAGGCATTCAATAACTTGGCATGTTTTTATCAATTTTGTTTGCCCATGCCTCGATTCCACCTGTTAGATTTTTAGTTATTACTCCATTTAATTAAAATTCTTCATGGTTACTTTTTGAAGCAGGAGCCCTATCTAAGAACACAAAAACAAGTCAAGTTATACCATATTTATCTGGAATCGAAAAATCACATTTAGATGGTCCATTATCACAATTCCAGTCTTTATCATCAAACAAGATTGATACATTAAAACTTGTAAAATCAATTAATATCAATCTCGAATATCCTTCTACAGGTGAAATAATTAATCAAAGGTTTGAAAAATGTTGGCCTGCCTTTAATGCTTTCCTAGAGAAAACAAGTGAACAAATAGAAATAGAAATAAAGAAAAAGCCAGAAAAAAATCTTAGAAAAAAAGAGACTGATATTTTAGAAATTAACAAAACTCTATTGAATACAAATGAAATGTAACAACAAATAATAACAACTTTCAAAAATTCAGGTATTAAAACACAGGATGTTAATGGAAGAAGATTGGATCTTGATATTTCTAACTTAGAAGGTGCTTGGCTAAATAAAGAAAGTCAAAGCCACATTTATATAAAAATAATTAATAATAAAATAATTGCACCTTATAGCTATGGTTCAAATAGTCAACTAAATGCTGTATATTACGATTGGCAAAAAGTTGGTGATAATTGGCTCCATGCGATTTAAATGGTTTAATTATAATTTAAAGGGTTATGCAATTTATAAGTTTATTGATAAAAATAAACTTAAAGGTCATTGGTGGCTCGAAAGATATGGAAAAGAAATACCAGATATTAAAAATTTAAATATTGATGAAGAAACAAAAAGTGTTTCGACAATATGGACAAGAATAAAAAAATTTAAAACTCCAGATTGGGCTTTGGATTACTTTAAAAAAATGGAGGTTGAAATTAGGTATTTTATCGTTTTTCGTATAATAAATACTTAACTAGAAATTTAAACGCGGAGGACGATTTTCAGGGTTTGAACATTTAACAACGTTTAAATCCTGTTAATATTCACCGTTAGAGGGTACCAAGAATTATCTCTAGAATAAAGAATTCGACCTAATAAGCAGCGAATACCTGGGTAAGAAAGAAACAATTCGATGTTTAATCTATTCTCCTCCGAATACACAACCCGTCAAATTCTCTTTTTAAACCCTACTTATTTCATTACTGTCAGTCGCTTTATCTGTGTTCCCTGCTTTGTTTCTAACCGGTAGAAATAGGTCCCGTTCGAAAGATGGGTGGCATCAAAATACACGCGATGAACATTTGCCGAACGAAATCCTTCATCTAAAATCTTAACCTGGCGGCCCAATATATCGTACAGCGAAAGCTTTATATTTTGCGAAGTTCCCAATTCATATTGGATAATGGTTGATCGTTGCGAGTTTTGTGTTAAACGGAGAGGATTGGGATAATTTTGTCGAAGCGTATAACTCTCTACCCCGGAATATTCTCCAAAAGCTACCGTGGTTACCAGGCCTAAATAATCTAGTACTCCGTGTAATAACGCAAATGCGGTTTGATGATAATCTCCCGCAGCAGTACAATTCATGTCTTCGTAAGTTAAGGCCATGACCTGTTCACCAAAATAGTTCCAAAACCAACTTTCCGGGTAGTAGGGCGGTGTGCCGTTTTTCCAGCTTATAAAATAATACCAGGGTTGGATGCCTTCTTCAAAATAAGACCGCACGCCGCCAATGAAATTCTGTTCCAGTAATGTAAAAGTTGACGATGTACCAGCAGCATCATGATACACAAAAAAACGCTGACATGCGACTGCCGAGTGCATATTTAATGCAGCCTCTATGGGAGATCCCGAGAACATCAATTCCGTAAACCGTTCCCGCAAAACAGCCACTTCCGCTTCAACAGGATTTTTATCCCAGTTGCTTTCAATGTCGATTCCATTTGCATTTTCCCGCGGGAATTCCAGCTCGACGCCATCCGGATTGTACATTGGAATGATGTAAAAAATACAATTTGCACGGACAAACCGGGCGAAATCATCTTCGGAAAGAAGCAGGGTTATTACTTCATTTGTAACCCACCATCCCTGGACTTCACCAGGGTGGGTGCGGGCATGAATAAAGACTATCTGCCGTGAATCATTCGGTTGATTATCAGATGTGATGGTTAACTGCCATATCGGCCGGTTCTGCACACTTGCACCCAGGGAATCTATCCTCACAAAAGGACTTTGAGCCCAGCGATCGAGATCAACCAGGAGACTGTCGTAACCATAGCCCCAATGATCTCCTAACATTGCCAGTTGTTGTTTGGCCAGTATTGGGTTACAGTAACCGCATTTATCAACAAATGAAATTGAAGACCCCTTCTTATTTTGAGACAATAGTTCCGAATGAAGAGTGAATATAAAAAGTATTAGGAGGATTTGTTTTAGGGTAGGTTTGTAAATTAATTTTAGCATATCAACTGGTCGTTCATTCAAATACTGATTCAGAAAATTCCTCTTAAATCTTAATAATGATATCTTGTTTGCAGGAAATCAATTCTATCTTCACTAACAAAACAAACGAGTCTATGCTCTTGTGTTAGTCTTCTCGACCATGTTCCTGAAACCATGTATTTTAATGGTTCGGGTTTGCCAATACCCTTGAACGGATCCCTCATGATCGCTTCAATTAAAGTAAATACTCGCAAAACGATTTTGCGATCCGCTTTAACCCAATATAATAAATCTTCTCTAAATTCTGAATGAAAAACAGCATCTCGTGCTTGCTTTGATCCTTTGACATCCTGCTTAATCTTTCTTGTCAAGGCCGATTTCTTTCATGAGCTCATTTATAGATTTTGGCGATTCGGTTCGATCAAGCGCCCGATTCAACGCAGTTAAAAGCCGCTGTGCATTCCTTGGTGAACGTAAAAGATGAGCGGTTTCCATTAGGCTTGATAGTTCGGATGCTGCTATAAGAGCTACATCTTCGGCGTTGCGGCGATTGATTAAGACAATCTCTTTATTTTCAGATACCTTGTTACAAAGCTCTGATAGATTTGCCCGAGCCTTGGAATATGTTGTATTTATAGCCATGTCTGCCTCGTAATTATTGTACGTGGTTATTGTACAATAAATCGTCATAAGTTGCAAAAGATTTATTTATATTCGAATTGGTTTTTAATTGATAATTTGTGGTCTTTGTGCAAGACAAGCGGATTCCCCAAGTATAAATAAAAAAATTTATTTGGAGGTTACAAATTGATTAACGACCGGAATTTTTCCATGCCTTAAAGTAAGGTTGGTTTTTGCCAGAGCCCTCTTTTTTCCGGAGAGATCAAAAAATCAGGCTACTATTTTTGACTTACCAAATTTTCCAACATCGATTTTAGTAAATCCCAAAAACGCTCCACGGAAGAAATGTGAACCCGCTCATCGGGAGAGTGCGGATGTTCTATTTGCGGGCCAATAGAAATCATATCCATTCCGGGAAATTTCTCACCGATGATGCCGCATTCCAATCCTGCATGGATGGCTTCCACAACAGGTTCTTTACCGGCTAGATTTTTATAGCAGGTTTTAGCCACTTGTAATACATAGGAATCCAGGTTAGGCGTCCAGCCAGGGTAGCCAGGTTCACGCTCGACTTCCGCTCCAGCCAAATCCGCAAAAGCTTCCAGCCGGTCACCGGTGGCTTTTAAAGCCGGGGTTACCGAACTGCGCGCGCTCATCAGAATATTGATTGTACCTTCTTGCAAACGAATGGTAGCAAGATTGACCGAGGTTTCTACCAAACCGGGAATATCCGCCGACATTTTTTGCACACCATGCGGTAAAGCATATAAAAAATTCAGCACAGTTTTTTGAGTTTGTTCATCCAACACTTTTTCATGAGGCTCTTCAATATCTTTGATTGTAATGCCACCAGCGCTTTCCACTGATTTGTATTCCAGGTTGATCTGTTTAAAGGATTCTTCTAAATTTTCCCGCAAATTCGAGTTGTCGTCTTTCGAAACCCATAGGTCTGCTAATGCCTCCCGGGGAATCGCATTGTGAGCATTTCCACCATGAAAGTTTGCAAGACGAAAATCAACTTTCCGGCTGGTTTCCCATAAAATTCTGGCAAGTAATTTTATAGTATTGGCGCGATTTTTATTAATATCAATACCCGAATGTCCACCTTTGAAACCACTTAACAGCACTCGTATAAACCGGCCTGGCTTGGGTGTGACCTGGCTCAAAGTAAGCCTGATTCTTGTATCTGCGCCACCGGCACATCCTATGGAAAAGTTTCCTTCTTCTTCGGAATCAAGATTGATCAGGGTTTTACCCTTGAGAAAATCTGTTCGAAGTTCCGCCGCCCCGGTGAGACCTGTTTCTTCATCTATTGTAAATAATAATTCTAACGGACCATGGACCAATTTGGGATCATCCATTGCAGCCAACAATGCAGCTACCCCGATACCGTTATCGGATCCCAGTGTAGTTCCCTGGGCATATAACCAATCGCCCTCTTGTCTTAATTGGATGGCATCATTGTCAAAATCAAATTCTACATCGCTGTTTTTCTCACATACCATATCCAGATGACTTTGCAAAATGACAATATTCGCAGATTCGCATCCCGGGGAAGCCGGAACTCGAATAACGATCGTACCTATTTCATCACGATCGTATTCGTAGCCATACGCTTTAGCAATGGAAACAACATAATCTCCAATTGCTTTTTCTTTTTTCGAAGGGCGGGGTATTTTTCTGATCTCGTCAAAATGTTTCCATAAGTATAATGGGTTAAATTCCAGTATATTAACCGACATCAATCCTCCGGAACAATTGTTTAATAAAAAGTTTGAGGTAAAAAATTTAACTCATTAATTTCACAAAAACAAGTCTCTCGGCCTTATGATAAGTAAAGATAAAAAACAATTTAAATTTTGTTTGCTAGTCAGATTACCTAGCCATATATTTGCTCCGTTAAAAAAATATCTTTACTTTACCGAATAGTGTTTACTTCAAAAAATGACGGAGTTTTGCATGACAAAAGTTGAAGCTGCTGTTCTATTCCCGATCCCTGATCCATTACTCTATTCAAAAAAAAAGCTCTTAGAAAGTTTTAAAAGTATCCTTCTCCAAAGCGATCTACCGGACGAAATTATTTTGATCAATTGTTGCTCCGATAAGTTGATTGCAAACGAACTGGAACAAATGGCGAAAACCTCAGGAATTCCATGCCAGATTCACACAAATAAGGATTTCAATCAAAACCTGGCTTCGGCCATATCTCAAATCAAAACCCGGTATTTCCTATACATTAAAAATGAAACAGCGCCTGTTTTTTTGCGGAAAAGTTCACTGGCACAATTTAAATGGTCAGCTGAACGACAGCCCAATGCGGGGTTGTTTTATGGGGATTACGATGTCATTTCTCCAAACGGCGACCAGAAAGAACAGCATTTACTCCCTTTTCACGAGGGAAGAGTCCGGGACAACATGGATTTTGGCCGGGTTTTCTTCATTTCGAAAGAAGTATTCGAAAACACCGATGGACTTTCACAAAAATATAAACACGGATTCCTGTATGATTTACGACTGAAAATATCTTCGCAAGCTGAGTTGGTTTTAATCAGTAATCGAACCAATGGCTCTCTTTATACTGTCGAAGAAATGGCAAAAGAGCACAACGTTTTCGATTACTTATTGAGTGGAAAAGAAATTCAGCTTGAGATGGAGCAGATCGTCACCGACCATCTCAAAAGAATTCATTCTTACCTGCCACCGGGTGAGTTCTATAAAATAGTGGAATATACTTCTGCTGAAGAATTGGAATTTCAAAACTGTATCGCCAGTGTGATTATCCCGGTTAACAACCGGCCCGAATTTATTGGAACAGCGATCGAAAGCGTGCAGCAGCAAAGCGTGCGGAATGTTGAAACCATCATTGTCGTAAATGGCGGAGAGCAAGACCCGACCATCGAAGTTGTGAAATCCTACCAGTCGGGTGGTGAGAATTTTAATCCGGATTTACAACCGGTTAGACTGATTGTTCATGACATAAATAACATCGGCTTATGTTTGAACAGCGGACTGAATGCGGCAAAAGGAAAATATTATGTGCAGCTGGATTCTGATGATCGCCTGAAACCTGATGCGATCGAGAAGTTGATAGAAATCTTCGACTCTGATCCGCACATTGGCATGGTCATCGGTTCATACGAAGTCTGGCAAAAAGAGGATGACGGCCGATTTTTCAGACGCGAGGATATCCCGGTTGTTACACATGACGAGTGGACAGAAGAAAACGGCCGAAATAACTTACTGCGGATAAATGGCGCCGGAGCGCCCAGGGCTGCTCATATTAAGGTCCTAAAAGAAATGGGCTGGTTTAGTGTGAATGACATTCCATATTCCCGCAACTATGGCGAGGATTATGAAATGGTTTTGAAGATCAGCGAGAATTATCGAATCGGGCGGGTTTGGACACCCATTTACGAAGTGATTCGCCACAGTGGTGGTACAGATCATTCAATCGACCAGGATACCGTTGATCGGAATGACAATGCTAAAGATTGGATGAGGCTTGAGGCGATTCGGAGGAGGAGAAGAATAAATCGAGAGGATTAGAACAGCAAATTAATTTTCGACTACCTCCAGCTTAAGCTTATAGCCTAGTTGGTTGAGAAAACGTTCGCAGTCTTCCCAGTTTAAACCAAAAGCCCGAACATCGGCAAAACCTAACTTAGCCAAAATATCACGTATATTGTTGAAATTCTCTTTTTCGAAATCATTTTCCTGAATCATATTTTCAGCCCAATCCACTAGCTCATTAAGTTTAATCTTATGATGTAAGTAATCTGACAATTTTTGAGCAACTTCTTTGCTAGTAACGATATGCATTTTTTTCCTTCTAATATCTCCAATAGATTAAAGAAAACGAAATAAAATAGATCCCGTTGTGCGACGGGATGACACTTTTGAAACTTCAAGCTTAATTCTATAATTCATGAATAGATCAGGTTTAACTAATAAATTTCAAGTAGTATAAAAATGGTTCATCCTAATAATGCGTAGCATATCGTTGTTTTAATTCTTAAAATATTTTATCTCGATTTCAATCCCGTAGGGATACTATATTTGTAACAATTCTATTCCTTTGGTCCCGTTAAAGTCCTGTAAGGACGAGATATAAGATGCCAAGTGTTTATTATTCCGTCCCTACGGGACTATGCTATTTTTCTTGTAGAATGGCTGCTATAAATATTTTGTCCCTACTGGGACTGTTAACTGAAGTTCTGCTAATCCTTTAAATTATTTGGTATTCTTCAATTTTAACCACCAGGCCGAAAAACGATTTTAGAAATAAGTATACATTTATCTTTAACAAACCTATTTTAATAAAATACACCGTTTTCGCTTTCTTCTAAAAACTCTGTTTTTTTACCAAAGTTTTAAATTTTGTTTGGCAGCATTAAGCTTGCGCTATGAATAGATCATCGAAATTAATACACATTGAAATTCTAATAACGAGGGTACATTATGCGAGTTATGAAAAACTTTATTTTGATGTTAACAATCTCAAACCTATTTTCCAATGTTTATGCTTTCCAATGGAGTGAGGAATTCATAACCATCCCGGAAAAGACAAATTATACTCAAACATCTACTCATAAAGATGTGATGAAATTTGTGAATGCTGCAAAAACAAAAAGCCCCCTGGTGCATGTGGAAACAATCGCTACGAGTTTGGAAGGACGAGCCGTGCCAATGCTGGTTTTAGCAAATCCTAAAATAACTTCACCGGCAGAAGCCGATGCATCCGGCAAACCGGTTATCTATCTCCAGGGTAATATCCATGGCGGTGAGGTTGAAGGCAAAGAAGCGCTGATGATTCTCATGCGGGAAATCCTGTTTGGCGACAAGAAAGATTTGTTATCCAATCAAATTTTATTGATAACACCCATTTATAATTCGGATGGTAATGATAAAATGGCTGAGGGCAACCGCCGCTCACAAGCGGGCAGTCCAAAGTTGGCAGGCAGCCGGGCTAACGGCCAGGGTTTTGATCTAAACCGCGATGGCATGAAGCTCGAGGCTCTCGAGACCCAGGGGCTCATGAAAAACGTCATCCTAAAATGGGATCCGGAACTCTTCGTCGATCTGCACACCACAAACGGCAGCTGGCATGGTTATTCATTAACCTATGCGCCAAGTTATCATAGCGCCGGTTTTCCATCCACTTCGGACTATACAATGAATACAATGCTGCCGGAAATCACAAAGCAAATCAAAAACAAGTTCAACCTGGATATGTACTTGTATGGTGGTTTTCGCATAAGACAAGGTTGGCCGCCAAAAACCTGGCGAACCTACAATCATCATCCCCGCTACCTGGTTAACCAGTTCGGATTACGAAATAAAATGGCGATCCTTTCCGAAACTTTTGCCCACGATCCATTTTATAAAAGAATCCATTCGGTCTATGCTTTTGCTTTGGGGATTATCGAATACACAAACGAATATGGTCACGACATGATGAAAATTAATAAGGAGGCGGAAAAAGCGACCATTCAAGCAGTATTAAACGATGCCGGAAAAACCAGGAAAGGGGTTCGATTTAAAATGGTTGCAATGGACCAAACATTTACGCTGCGAGCCTATAAATATGAGCCCTTTACAAACAGCAATGGTGAAATCAACTATCTGCGTAAAGGTGAAATTGTCGATGTGCCAGGCGTACAAAATTTCAGTAAATTTGAAGCCGAAAAGGAAAGCACGCTGCCAAGAGGATATTTATTTTCTTCATCGAATGAGCCTATTGCAGAAATATTACGCCGACATGGCGTAAAAGTTGAAAGATTGCAAAAGGCTGTAAGAGCTGTTGGTGAAGAATTTACAGTCGAACAATTCGACCAAAATTCCAGAAAATTCGAGGGTCATAATATGGCCACAATTTCGGGCACATATTCAGATAAAACCAGGGAATTTCCCCCGGGTTCGTATAAAGTAGACTTGGCCCAACCCCTGGCCAATCTTATTTTTTACTTGCTGGAACCGGAATCCGATGATGGTCTGGTGGCCTGGAATTATTTTGATGAATACTTATTAAGTAAGAATGTTAAAACGGCGAAAGTCGTCTATCCTGTGTTTAAATATTTTGAGATTGAGGAATAATGGGTTTAGGACACATTGTTTTAGTAAGAAGTTTGAGGATGAATCTTCTCTTTAGCATAGGTTTCTTGCTACTATCTTTTATTTATAATTCATGCAAAAATAAACAGACACTTCTGCAAAGGACTAAGCACTTTTTTAAATAATCTTACCTAACATTAGGTTGTTTATTCCTAGATTTTGTTTTACTTTCTTGCATTACTTAGAGGCTTGACATCAATTTTTGAGGAAGGTATTGGAACATGAAATTACAACGCACCATCAAAGCCGTTATCCGACCAGGTGAACAGTCGGGATATGTAGCCGAATGTATGGAAATTTCTGTCGTCACTCAAGGGGCTACTCTTTGATGAAGTCACGCACAATCTTCAGGAGGCTGTTCAACTTCATCTGGAAGGAGAGGATGTTGCAGAGCTTGGCCTGGTCTCCAATCCGACCATCCTCGTGACGCTAGAATTGGAACCGATGTATGCCTAAGTCTGACTTCCAACAAATTTTATGCTACTCGACTTCAGAAAAATTGGCAATGCTAGGATTATTTTGCATCACTTTATTTAATTCTGTAACTTAGTTTGACTAGTATGAGGAAAAACAAGTATGAGCCATACACAACTATCTAATGTGCAGTTAGAACTTTTGAAGTTATATTCAACAGACTTAAGTGAAAAGGATTTAACCGCGCTTAAAAACTTATTGGCAAAATTCTACGCAGAACGCGCTATTCAGACAGCCGATCAAATTTGGGAACAGAAGAAGCTTAGTAACAAAGATATGGCAGCTTGGCTGAATGAAGGATAGACTAAAGATTGTTCTTGATACGAATGTACTTTTGGTTTCAATTTCTTCTCGATCTAAACATCACTGGATTTTCCAAAGACTTTTGAAAGAGGTTTATGATCTGTATATAAGCAACGAGATGCTCTTAGAATATGAAGAAATGACATTTCTCACTTCGTTTTCAACATCTCTCACATAGGATGATTTTCGTGCTGAAATAAAAATGCAATATCACCCCGATGGGGTTAGCATGTTTTTTGAACCCAATTGGCTATAAACATGACATCCCGATATTTGTGCCATATGGCACAAATATCGGGATGAGACACAGCTCATCTGCAGGTATGACAAGAGACATAGGTATCAGGAAAATCCGGATGGATGATAACTTTCATAAATTACAAATGGCTCATATTAAGATAGTGCCCGTGACAACCGGGTTAACTCCGACAGGAGTGAAATATTTATAGCCATCAAGCCTCCTCACAGTGCCGAACCCCTTCGGGGTGAAATGATTGGTTTCACGCGATTTCAGACCAAAAATCAGATTAAACGGATTTCTGTAATCGAATAAATGGGCACAGGGAATTGGC
>JADFJB010000046.1 GCA_022566355.1 candidate division KSB1 bacterium | reverse complement strand
GTTCTCGGACAGCCTGATTTTTTATCGGGGATCTATGTGTGGCCTGTGTAACAAGATTCCCGATAATCCCGCCCAGGCGGGACGGGAATGACAGTTTTATATATCAGTTATGAGGTTTGTGAATAATTCAGGTTAATTTATTTTTGGTATATGAAGTTTATTAGTGTCTATAAGATTTGTGCCTTACTCCCCTTAATAAAATTTTCTACTATTGTAATTTTAAAAAAATCCCTGCTACGGTGGCTAGGGAAAAAGGGCCTCACTGTAGTACAGTGGGTACCGCCTGATACGTTTCAAACGTCCTCCGGTGTTGTAACACTCCCATCCGGGACGAGGCCTGTTTTGGACGCCCAGAGCTAAATTCCCATTTTTATCTTATTAGTCCTTTTTCATAAGAGCCACCAAATAGCAGGGAAATTTGATGAAAAAAACATATCTAAAAAATAAGTAAAAATCCAATCAATTAGGTTATTTAGCAACTTTTTTAGATAAAAAAAAATGTAAAGAACATGGGCTTAATAAATCTACTTATTATATCGGAACATCAATCCGTATACTTAAAAAATTATAATCTAGTAAGAAGATTTTAACTATTCAAACCTGAAAACAATTACCTTGCTTATCATACCTCCATGTAATATACTATCACTGTTCAAGGTGCTTATTGCTGAATTAACTAATTTTAATCTGGTTTAGATATTGAACTACAAGACATTGATGAATTAAGAGGACAGCTCGAACGGTCACAGGTTAAACAATCAAAGGACCATGCAACTACTTCGTTGCTTTTAATTGTAACTATTAATTTATCCCAAGAAATGCTAGAATTTCTATTTTTGCAAACTATTTGTACATCTTCCATAAATTCTTCTGCGCGGGCTATTAAACTTGTCATTGCATTTCCTTTCATTTGGTTTGATCATTCTAACACAAGAAGTATGCCAATGATTTTCAGTTGGGACGGACAGATTTCAATGAATCTTTAAGCACAAAAATGGAGTATTTTAAGAAAACTCTTTAAATAATTTATTTTCAATTAGTATCAATCAAAAACAATTGTCTCCAAATGAATCGGTTGAAGTGAATTTTGAGGTTTTTATGAAGAGATTATTATGTGTATTCGTATTGCTGTTTTCTATTTACGGATCGAGTTTTACCCAAGATAAAAGACCGGTTTACGTCCTCGAATTAAATGGAGTGATTAACCCTGTTTCAGCAAAATTCATTCACGAAGCTTTAGATCAGGCACAGGAAGATGGCGCCGAATGCTTCATTATACAAATGGATACTCCCGGTGGGCTTATGGAATCCATGCGGACTATCATTAAAGATATTTTGGCTTCTCGAATTCCTGTAATTGTTTATGTTAATCCGAGTGGTTCACGAGCCGCCTCTGCAGGTGTGTTTATTTGTTATTCTGCTCATATTGTTGCAATGACTCCCGGGACAAATATTGGGGCTGCTCATCCGGTTACTATTGGACAAACCGATTCAACATCTGCAATAATGGAAAAAGTGACGAATGATGCGGCAGCTTATATCCGCTCGCTTGCTGAGAAGAGAAACCGCAATGTTGAATGGGGGGAAAAAGCTGTTCGCGAGAGTGTTTCAATAACAGAAAAGGAAGCCCTGGAACTTAATGTAATTGACTATATTGTCCCAACGTTAGATTCCCTCTTGAGTGTTATTGACGGCAAAGAAGTTGATATGGATGACCAGAAATATATTTTGCATACTGAAAATGCGGAAATTATTACGATTAGAATGAATTGGCGTTTCCGCATTTTGGATAAAATATCAGATCCGAATATTGCCTATATTTTGATGTTATTAGGTATGTATGGAATCATATTTGAACTTTCGAATCCCGGATCTGTTTTACCCGGCATTGTTGGCGTTATTTTTCTGATTTTAGCATTCTTTGCGATGCAAACGCTTCCGTTAAATTATGCAGGATTGATGTTGATTATCTTTGCTATCATTTTGTTTTTATTAGAGATAAAAGTTGTGAGTTATGGCTTGTTAAGTATTGGAGGAGTAATATCTATGCTATTAGGCTCTTTAATGTTGTTCGATTCGCCCGAACCTTTTTTTAAAGTTTCTCTTTCCGTAATTTTGCCGGCAGTGATTCTTACCGCAGCCTTTTTTCTATTTGCTATAGGATTCGGTCTCAAAGCACAGAAACAAAAACCGGTGTCGGGAGCAGAAGGTATTATTGGTGAAGTTGGAGTGGCTATTGAAAAAATTAATCCGGAGGGAAGAATTAAGGTTCATGGTGAATTCTGGAATGCTGTTGCAGAATCACCCATTAAACCAAAAGAAAAGGTCAAAGTATGTGCAGTACTGGATGGATTAATGTTGAAAGTTGAACCACTAAAAAAATCGGATTAATCAAATCATCGTTAACTAAAAACATCATTTAGGAGGTTTTATGCTAGGTTTAGGTTTACCGGTTGTAGTCGTTTTTGTACTCTTTTTACTTGCGAGTATGATCCGCGTTTTGCGCGAGTATGAAAGAGGTGTGATTTTTCGTTTAGGAAGGGCAATCGGAACAAAAGGTCCGGGTTTAATCATTCTCATACCCATTATCGATCGCATGGTTAAGGTTAGTTTGCGAGTAATTGCCATGGATGTTCCGCCTCAAGATATAATCACTAAGGATAATGTTTCAATCAAAGTAAATGCTGTTCTTTATTTCCGTGTTGTGGACCCGTTAAAAGCTATTGTTGAAGTGGAGGATTATTTATATGCGACTTCTCAATTGGCTCAAACAACTCTTCGTTCGGTATTAGGACAAGCAGAGCTCGACGAACTTCTGGCATCTCGAGATAAAATTAATCAGGAGTTACAGGCAATTATTGATGGTCATACTGATCCATGGGGAATAAAAGTTGCTATGGTAGAAGTGAAGCATGTGGATTTACCACAGGAAATGCGGCGTGCAATGGCTCGACAAGCCGAAGCGGAACGTGAACGGCGTGCCAAAATCATTCATGCCCAAGGTGAATTCCAGGCTGCGAGAAAAATTTCAGATGCCGCAAAAATTATGGCTGAAAATCCGATTTCCTTGCAGCTGAGATTTTTACAAACCATAACCGAAGTGGCGAGTGAAAATAATTCAACTATTGTTTTACCTCTACCAATTGACATTATAAAACCGTTTTTAGATTTAGCAGAAAGAATAAAAAATTAGTTTTTACAAAATTAAAATAGTAATTGCTTTATGTTTTATTAATCCGTTTATTTTAGTAATACAATTTAAAACAAAAATGCCCCGCCTTTTGGGAGGTTCGTGCTGCTACATGCGTGAAATCTGGATGATAAGGCGGGGCATTTTTGTTTATGCCAAAATAATCAAAAACTTTTTAGGATGCAGAAATCTTTGATTTTGATAAAAAATCATGAAAATTCAATTTGTACAAAATGTTCGATCCATTCCGTTTTCATTCCAAACCCGCGAAAAAATTATATCTCAACTGGAAAAAACCAAGTATGATATTTGTATCATTGGCGGGGGAATATCCGGGGCAGGTATTGCAAGAGATGCATCTTTACGAAGACTAAAAACGTTACTCGTTGAAAAGTCTGATTTTGCGGCTGGTACAAGTAGTAAGTCGTCTAAATTGATTCACGGTGGTTTTCGTTACTTAAAACAATATCAATTCGGATTGGTTCGCGAAGCACTTGTCGAACGCTATAAACTCCTTCATCTTGCGCCACACCTTGTTAGCAAATTACCTACAATATTTCCAATTTATGAGGAGTCGGACGATTCGTACTGGAAAATTAAAGCTGGAATGACCCTCTATGATTGGCTTTGCGGATTTAAAAGGATCGGTACCCACAAAATGCATAGGGGGCGCCAATTGCTAAATTTAGTACCGGAACTAAATAAGACGAACCTGGCAGGTGGGGCTGAATATTTTGACGCCAAAGCGGACGATTCACGCTTGGTTATGGCTACATTGCAATCCGCAGTGCAGTCAGGTTGTGATGCGATCAGCTATTTCAGAGTTGCCGGATTTGAAAAGCAAAATGGTATCACAAAAGTTCTTTATGGCCATGACGAAATAAAGGGTGGGAAATACAACATCCGAGCAAAAGTATTTGTCAATGCAACCGGAGCCTGGGGAGATATAACACGCCGTTTGAATAATGAAGTCATCAACCCGAGAATTCGCACGACAAAAGGCATACATCTCGTTGTCCCAAAGAATCGTCTTAATCTGAATTATGCGGTGATGCTTATTTCAACTTTGGATGGACGTCCATTGTTTGCGGTTCCATGGAGAGAGTTTGTTTTACTCGGAACCACTGATTCCGATTTTGATGGTGATTTGGATTTGATCTATTCAACCATGGAAGATGCGGATTATCTCTTGGACTCTTTTAATTCCGTATTTCCGGACATAAAATTGACGGAGAATGATGTAATCAGCAGTTATGCTGGCGTCAGACCACTTGTGTTTGAAGAGGGAAAATCAACCTCGAAAATCAGCCGTGAGCATGAAATATTTGAATCACCCAAAAATTTATACAATCTAATTGGTGGAAAACTTACAACTTATAGAAAAATGTCAGCCGACTTGATGGATATCATTTTAAAAGTCCATGAATTTAGTGTACCGAATCGTTGTTTAACGGACAAATTCCCATTATACGGCAGTGAAATAGAGAGCTATGAACAAAATTCATTAGAATTAAAAAAGACATTGGTAGAAGATTTTAGCCTGACCGAAGATGATGCAATGTATTTATTGAGTGCTTATGGGTGTCATGTTAAAAGTCTTTTTAATTATCTGAAAGATTCGTCACAGAATTCCGAGAGTATTATACGAGGCCTACCCTTTATTTGGGCACAACTTTACTATGCCATTGATTATGAAATGACAATCTCTTTAGACGATTTTCTAATACGAAGGACGCACATTTTTTCACTGGACTGGGACCAGGGTACACAAATTGTCGGAAAATGTGCTGACATAATGGGTAAAACTCTTCAATGGAATGAGGATGAGAAACAGAAGCAAATTGAGAAATACTTATATAAAGTTGATTTATCCCGGAAATTTCGTCGAATTAAGAAAATTAGTAGGAATTGAAGATTACGCAATATTTTAATTATTCTTGTTTTTTGGACTTAATTGGATTAATGTTTTTCTAGGACATTTAGTGTCAAATAAAAAGAGATTGAATATTAAATATTAATTGTAGAAGAGTATCGAAATAATGCGAATTTCCAAGTTGCATGCAAAAGCCTTTAAATCCATAATGGATCTTGAAATTAAGCTTGATCCTCAAATCACAGTGATCATCGGTCCAAATGAGAGTGGGAAGACCAATCTTCTTCGTTCTTTCGAAGCTTTCAATTCAAGCTGCACTCTTTCCAAAGAAGATACATGTCAATATTCACCTTATTATAATGATGATAAATATCCTGAAATCTCCATCGAGTATTCAGATATTAATCCCAAAGTAAGAGGCATTTTGGGAGATATTTCTCCAAAGTTAAAAGAATGCAGCTCATTCGAGGTCCACAGAGTTGGCCCTTTGGCAAATGACTATCAATTAAAAATAGATGATAAAATAATTCCCATAAAGGATTGTGCAAAATTATTAAAGTTACTCCCCCAAAATATTTATTTTAGCAAAATTCCTCTTATCAAAAGTAAGGTTCATTTAAATGAATTGCAGAGCTCTGGTAGCCAATTTCAAGGTGAGCGAGATTTGCTTATTATTGGCGGAGTTGAAGATTTTAAAGTCATTTTTGAGGATTCTACCAAAGGCCGCAGGAGGAGAGAAGAAGTGTCTCGTTTCTTAACGGAACAAATACGGGAAGTTTGGAGTCAAGACCCCACATTAGAAATTAAGCTGAATGTCAATGGTGATTTGCTTCATATCGACATATCTGATGAAACAACTGTATTCGATAACACTGAAACCAGGAGCTTGGGATTTTCTTGGTTTCTGTCTTTTTATGTTGTTTTTATGACCCAGACTTTAAACAAGAGAAAGGCTAACTGCATCTATTTAATTGAAGAGCCTGGGATTCACCTGCATCCATCAGGTCAAAAGGATCTGGTTAGACTTCTTGAAATATTATCACAAAAAAATCAAATTATTTATACAACACACTCCCCATTCATGATTAACAGGGCTCATCCGCAAAGAGTACGGTTGGTTTCTAAAACTAAAAATGGTACTGAAGTAGATCATGAGGCTTATCGCGAAAACTGGAAGCCTTTACGAAGCTCGATAGGTGTTATGGTTGGTGATTTATTTTTCTTCGGGAATAGTGGCGTATTGTTAGAAGTCCCTACTAAAAAAGTTCCTTTTATGAACCGGATGTTATCCATGCGCTTGTGGGGCCAAGAAGAAAATAAAAATTAAAAAACTACTTTACAAAAATTCTCGCAAAAACTAACCAAAAATAATTATACAAATCGATTCAATCGGATTTCTTTTTATGATTAAAGAGTTTACTATGAATCCGATTCAAGGAATTCGAATCGGACAGGCACAAGATCAAATTGCTGAAACCGGATGTACCGTTGTGCTTTGTGAAGATGGAGCTGTTGGTGGATGTGATTTACGAGGTTCAGCGCCAGGAACAAGGGAAACGGAACTTTTGCGGCCCGGATTTTTAGTGGAGGAAGTCCATGGAATTTTATTGACGGGAGGTAGCGCCTTCGGCCTGGATGCGGCAGGTGGTGTACAAAAATATTTGGAAGAAAGAAACAAAGGTTATGATGCCCGGGGAGTTCGGGTTCCCATAGTTCCGTCAGCAGTCTTGTTTGACCTTCATACCGGTGACAAACTGGTACGTCCTGATAAGAGTATGGCCTATAGCGCTTGTAAAAATGCTAAGGAAGAGATGATTACTTGTGGCAAGGTTGGCGCCGGAACCGGAGCAACAGTCGGGAAAATTGCCGGGATGGAAAATTGCATGTTGGGTGGAATTGGCTATGCAAGTGAAAAGTTGAACTCCGGTGTTGTGGTTAGCGCTATTGCGGCAGTCAATGCGTTAGGGGATGTGATTAATCCAAAATCAGGCAAAATTATTGCGGGAGCAAAAGATTCAAAAAGCGGGAATTTTCTTGATACTGCCAGTTACATTCGCAAGATTCAAATTCAATCTCCAATAGGTCCCGAAAATACTACTTTAGCGGTAGTAATGACAAACGTAAAATTTACAAAGTCGGAAATAAATAAAGTTGCTCAAATGGCGCAAAATGGGATTGGGAGAGTAATTCGTCCGGCGCACACCATGTTTGATGGAGATATTGTCTTCTCTTTGAGTGGCGGCGATCTAAGAGCAGATGTGAGCCTGGTTGGAGACATGGCTGCTTATGCATTAGCCCAGGCAATTATTTCAGCAGTAGAAATAAGCAATGAATTATAACGATTGTTTGAGCAAATTAAATTACTTATTTTACCACCAAATAGATCAATCCGGCAAGAGCTAGGATTGGTAATAATGGGCCTAAGATCAACAATGGTGCGAAAATAACAGCAACTACGGCTACTACAAACCCTACCGGAATAAGAAAAAGAACAAACAGGGAAGCAAATACTGCTGCCAAAATCTGGAAAGGGATGCTGATTAGGAAAATACCAACTTTAAATACAAGAGCCAATACTTTGAAACTTATGAGTAAGAAAAATACCAAAAAAAAGAATGCTAATAATTCCATGATTTCTCCTAAGTTGAAATATTGAAGTTCTAATTTATATCTTTACGATATGATCCTGGATCAGTTGCGGGAAAAACCTTTTCATTTCAATAACAGAAAGTTACTTTATTCGAGAAAAATTTGCTAATATTTCTCCAACCCTGTCTTGTAAAGTACGATATGGCCAAGAAGAGCCAATAAAATTTTGCATCAAAATCGAAAAAGCCAGGACTTCATTATCTACAGTTGAAATATACCCGGATAGTGCACTAACGCCGCTGACCGTTCCTGTCTTGGCTCTCAAATTCTCAAATGCTTTGCCTGATTTCATTCTTCTTTCCAATGTCCCATCCACTCCGCCAATAGGCAAAGAGGCCAAAAACTCGCCCTTTATATTGAATTTATGGTACATATGATCCAATAATTGAATCATTAAATCTGAAGTTACCAGGTTGTAATGTGAAGCTCCGGAACCATCTACTATGCGATATGTTGTGGAATCCGCACCAATTTCCTGCAAAAATTGTCGAATGATTGTTAACCCGTGTTTTGCTGTTCCGGTTGTATCAGTGATTTCTGCTGCCATGGTTTTTAAAATTAATTCTGCGGCAAGGTTATCGCTCACTTTATTTGTATTATAGATCACCCGCGAAAGTGGATCAGATTTATGTACAAATAACGTATCCACTGATTTTGGCATAACTCCTCTTTTATAACCTCCTTGGATATTGATCCCAGCCTCTTGTAAAAGAGAATAAAGAGTTGAAATGGTATAGATAGCTGGATTTTCAACATTTAACCAGGTCGTATCCGGTCCTGCATTTATAGGATAATTTCCGCTTATTTCAAAATGATTTCGGTGGGCCATCCAATCCCGATCGACTTTAAGTTTATAGTCTAGGAGAGTATCAATAGTAATGCCAGAATTTGACATCGAAAATCCAGGGCTGTACGGAATGATTTGGTATTTAAGAGTGTCTCCAACCGAATCACCAGGTGTAACGATAATTTTAGTCACATTTTTCTCCAGGCTAAGCGCCGATAGATGAGGAAAGTAAGTAGCAGGGTCATCGTCCCACATCCAACCATGCCCGAATCGGATGGAATCTAAAAAAGTATCATCTGCAATAAGGTCACCAGTGATGGATCGGATCGAATTTGATTTCATAAAATCAACCATCTCTAATAAATCTGTAAGTTCTAATTCGGGATTTCCCCCGCCTTTCAAATATAAATTTCCGTGAATGATGGTGTCGGTTGTCGTAAATGCTGCCGAGTCAGCGGTGAGTAGAGTTCGAAAAAAATAATTCACACCCAATCGCGAAAGAGCGGTGGCAGTGGTGAGGAGCTTCATATTCGAAGCTGGATGAAATAAGGTTTGACTATTATGTGAAAATAAAACGTCTCCGTTGTCCATGGATTTGACCATGGCGCTATAATTTGATTGTGCCATTATTGAATCTGAAAATACAGCATAAATTTCATTTTGTAACTTCTGAACAGGTAAAATTGATGAATCGGTTTTATGAATTGATGTTGAGGCACATGATTGTAAAACAATGAAAGAAGTCAGGACTAAAAGTCGTTTAACAATTTTCACAGATGATCTCCAAATTTAACCTGATCAGTTTAATTGTTTTGTGACGAAAAAGCAATAGCAGACTGGTTAATTAATATAGTAACAAAAAATTTGAGGGCTGAATAAACCCTATTTTATCTTTTTTTTTGAAAGAGTTAAACATTATTTTTAAATTATGGAATCTTTAATACCTTTATTAAGGTTCTATTAATTGTGGATGAATTTTTATTCCGATAATATAATATGTTAATCATTTAACACAGGACGACGAATCGCTTTGAATCAAAAAAAACTATTTGTACGTTTTGCCTTAATGGTACTCTTAATAATTTTTAGTAGTGAATCAGGGAAATCTCAATCTGTAAAATCGGATACCAATTATAAATTACTAAGATCGGACAAGGGGGGTGTCCAAATAGTATTTACTCCCAAAATCGAAAAAGAAAATAATCTGATCAATGGCACCTCCAAAACCCGTTACCAATATTCACAGGGTTATGTTTTTTCCAAACCGGGTGAGCCGGAAATCCCAGTTCAAACTTTTGTGGTTGGAATACCGGAATATGCTAATCCCAAGGTCACAATCATCTCAAGTTCGATGGACGAAGAAACTGGAATTGATTTAGTCCCGCTACCAGTTTACGATACTACAAATGACCTTCCCCAGCTGAGTTATCCTGATTTTTATTCAGTCGACAATGAGGATGCATGGTTCCCTTCGAATCCAATTATTATTGAAGAGCCAGCTTATTTCAGCGATTTACGTATTTTGAGAATTCATGTAGTCCCAATTCAATATCACATAAAAAGTAAAACAATCCGTAAATATCAACAAATTGAATTTCGAATCGATTTTTTAAATTCATCATCTAATTTACCCGCATCCGGAATTAATAGCCATATTTCAAAAGGGCAGGAAGATTTGTATAAAACTCTTGTACTAAACTATGATCAAGCAAAAAATTGGCTGCGATCGAGAAAACAAACTTTGAAAAAACCTGGGCGTTATTGGTTGCAAGGAGATTATTACAAAATCATTGTCAACGAAGATGGTGTTTATCGAATTACCGGAGATTTTCTGCAGCAAAACGGCATTAATATATCATCCATTGATCCTTCCACAATCAAGCTATTCAATAATGGCGCAAGACCGTTACCCAGGGATATTAATACCAACCGCCCTGATAGTTTGGTTGAAAATGCAATTCAACTTTTTGGTATGGATGATGGCAGGTTCGATACAGTGGATTATATTCTTTTCTATGGGACTGATGTAAAGGGTTGGTATTATTCAACTCAGGAAGAAAGATTAAAACATTTTGTGGATCCATATACCCTTGATAATATCTACTGGCTGACGTTTAATGAAGGCAGTTCCGGAAAAAGAATGGCAGCACCTGCAACGCCGTCTTCAATTACTTCTATCGCAACGACTTATCAAGCTGCTATTTTTATTGAAGAGGATATAGCAAACATTCATCATTCCGGCTTGATTTGGTATGGAAAGCAATTCATTAAAGGTCTGGATGATGAAGAGCGAACCTTTCCGTTGAACTTACCCAATTTAATGCCTAATAGTAATGTTGAAGTATATGGTAATTTTCTATCTACCGCTGGCTCATCTCATTCTTTTGAAATTCGGATTGATAATGAAAAACTAGGAGAATTCAATTTTTTTGGAACCCGGATCCATGAAAGTGGGTTATCTTTTACCCTAACAAATCCAAGCTCATCACCTTCCTTGAATGTTAAGTATTTTGGCACTTCTGCCATTAGTATCGCCTATTTGGATTGGTTTGAAATATTTGCCGAATCTGAATTGCAATTGGTAGATGACCACATCGATTTTTATGGTAACCGTGGAACAGGATCAATAGAATACAAAATTGCAGGGGCGACAGATGCTAATTATAATGTTTATAATATCACGAACTTGGCAAATATTCAGGAACTGGAATTCACATTTCAAAATTTAATGATTACTTTTCGAGATTTTCAAAATCCCGACCTGCCCGGACATTATATCGTAGTTAAATCGGATCAATTCAAAACTATTTCAGGCATAACTTTAGATGAACCGAGTGATTTACGCAATCCAAATAATAGTGCTGATTTTTTGATTATCACACATGAATCTTTTAGTAATGCGGCAAGTTCATTGAAAAATTTACGTGAAAGTGTTGATGGTTTAAGTACCACAATCGTTAAAATAACAGATGTTTTTGATGAATTTTCTGCCGGCCGATATGATCCTACAGCAATTCGAGATTTTTTAAAATATGTCTATGAAAATTGGTCTAAAAGGCCTCAGTATGTCTTATTATTTGGCGATGGAGATTATGACTACAGAAATATTCTGAGCAATGATGAGAATTGGCTACCATCTTACCAAACCGAAGAGCCAGGTGAAATCGAAAACCGCACAGTGGAAGATTGGTTCACATATGTCAGTGGCAATGATCAGGTCGCCGATTATACCATTGGCCGTATTCCTGCGCAAACAACAGAAGAAGCGGAAAATCTAATCGATAAACTGGTTGAATATGAATCTACTTCAAATTTTGGTCCCTGGAGGAATTTAATTACTTTAGTGGCAGATGACGAATTAGTTACGGGAGGTGTTGGAGAAGAAACTATTCATACCAGGGATACTGAGCTACTTGCTGAAAACTTTATCCCGAAAAGATTTGATATACGAAAAATATATTTGACCGAATATCCCGTTGTTTATGATGCGTCTGCGTCGGGTGTTCGTAAACCTTCAGCCAGTGAAGATTTGTTGGCTCAAATGAACCAGGGCACATTAATAATTAATTTTATTGGGCATGGCAGCCCACAGTTATGGACGCATGAAAGAGTTTTGCTGGATTCTAGGGATTTTGAGAAAATTCAAAATGGCAACAGGTATATTTTCTTTATAACCGCAACATGTGATTTCGGACGTTTCGATGATCCACAAGAGCAGAGTATGGCAGAAAAATTGTTAATGGTTGAAGGACGAGGAGCCATTGGATTATTAACCTCTGCCCGTTTGGTTTATGCGTCATCAAACGCCCGATTCAACAAAAGTTATGTGAAATTTCTTTTCACGGACCCTGCAAAACCACTTCGAGTAGGGGATGCGATGCGATTAGCAAAAGTAAATAGTATTAACGATCAGAAGTTTCTTATTTTAGGCGATCCAACTTTAATTTTAAAAGTTCCCAAGTTAAATGTCATTATATCGGATTTTTCTCCAGATAGCCTAAAAGCATTAAGTCTAATTTCAGTAGAGGGCTATATATCTGATGAAAATAATACGAATTACACTGGCGGAGGAAAAACATTTCTCAAAACATTTGATTCTCGAAGACAAGTTGTATATACAACGAAAAATGGTCAAAGGATATCCTACATTATGCCGGGTAATCCAATATTCCGTGGCACTGGTACAGTTGAAAATGGTCAGTTTCAAATGAATTTTATTGTCCCTAAGGATATTTCCTATGGAGGCAGGCAAGGCCGAATGAGTTTTTATTTTGAAGGTGAGGAAACGGACGGTACGGGGTTTGTTAAAAATTTGATCGTAGATGGAACTGCTTATGACTTAATAGATCATGAAGGTCCTGACATCCGTTTTTTTGTGAAGGGTACAGATGTGATCGATTTTGCTTTACTGAACAAGGAAGATAAAATTGAAATTAAGATTGAGGATGATAAATCAGGAATAAATATCACGGGAGATGTGGGTCATAAAATCACAGCTACGGCTGATAATGATGCCAAAAATATTCGGGAAGTCACTCAGTATTTTGAATATGAAACCAATAATTATCTCAAAGGATCCTTAACGATCCCACTTACATTATTTCCTGAATTCCAAAATTCAAGTCTGTCGGATGAAACACATACTCTGACAATCAAAGCGTGGGATAATTCGAATAATTCATCTAAGCAATCATTGAGTTTTACTTTGATTGATGGCGATCGATTAGTGATCGATGATGTATTAAATTATCCCAATCCATTCCTGGATAATACAACCTTTACTTTTGTCCTCAGCGCCGATGCCGAAGTTGAAATCAAAGTGTTTACAATCGCGGGGAGGCTCATTGCTGAGTTGGATCCATTCCAGGGTACGTTTGGATTTAATATGTTTGAATGGGATGGCCGTGACCAGGATGGCGATGAATTGGCAAATGGAGTTTATTTCTATCGATTGAAGGCAAAAGGCGTAGATAGCAGCAGGGAATTTATAGGGAAGATGATAAAAATGGAATGAGGTTTATTTGACAGAAAACCTCATTGTTAGTGATTATCTCTCATATCTTTAAAAAACAAGTTTTTATTCGACAAATTGTTATATATTCTTGGCCTATTATTTGTAATTGAACACGAGGTTTAATTGTCCAAATTGATGGTGAGTATTTCAGGAATTCGTGGGATTGTTGGCGAATCTTTTACACCATCGGTTATCCGAAATTACACAGCAGCATTCGGATTAACTATGGGTAAGAAGATTGTTGTGGGCCGGGATACCAGAGTTACAGGAAAGATGGTTGAAAACTTTGTTGTCGGGACACTTCAATCTATTGGTTGTGATGTGGTTTCAGTCGGAATTACGCCAACGCCAACGATTCAAATTGCTGTTGAAAATCTTAATGCAGCTGGAGGGATTGCCATTACCGCAAGCCATAATCCGATTGAATGGAATGCCCTGAAATTGATTGGTCCCGATGGATTATTTTTAGACGAGATGCAAGGCAAAGCAGTTATAGACCTTGCAGAGAATCTGGAAATCGAATATAAAGATTGGCAATCGATAGGTCAATATGAAATTTATGAAAGGGCAATTGAAGATCATAAAAATGCCATTTACGATTTACCATTTATTGATGTGGAAGCCTTGCGAAAAAGAAAATTCCATGTTGCAATTGACTGTGTGAATGGCGCAGGTTCATTGTTTTTTCCTGATTTTTTACAGTCATTGGGTTGTGAAGTTGTGCAAATCAACACAACACCAAATGGCATTTTCCCTCACACACCTGAGCCGTTACCGGAGAATTTGCAGGAATTGATAGAGCTCACTAAATCCTCTGAAGTGGATCTGGCATTTGCAACCGATCCTGATTCTGACCGCCTTGCCATTCTTTCCGAAAAGGGAGAACCGCTGGTTGAAGAATATACGCTCGCATTAGCCGTAAATTTTATGCTTTCTTATAAGCCAGGTCCCATTGTAACTAACGTATCAACAACTATGGCAATTGATGACATTGCAAATAAATATGGTGCACAAGTGATTCGTACCAAGGTTGGGGAAATTCATGTTGCCAAAAGAATGCGTGAAGTAAATGCGGTTATCGGCGGAGAAGGAAACGGTGGTGTAATTCTTCCGGATATTCATTTGGGTCGGGATGCCCCGATCGCAGCTGCAATTACGCTGCAGCATTTACTTGAATTTGGTGGTACCATTTCAGCTTTGCGACAAAGCTTACCCCAATATGTAATGGCAAAGAAGAAAGTTGAAGTTGGCAAGACTGACACCGATTCTATTCTTACGAGAATATATGAAAATCACAGTCATGAGCAAATTGATTTGACGGATGGAATAAAAATAATATGGGAAAAGTCGTGGGTACAATTACGTAAATCAAATACCGAACCGATTATCCGAGTTTATGCCGAAGCGGAGACAAAAATCCAAGCTGAATCGCTTGCAAATAGTTTTCTTGATGAACTTTTACAGTACGACAAATAATTGAGTCTATTTTAGTGACTTGAAACCTGGGACGAAAGATGTTTAATCCTGTTGAAATCATTCGGACTAAACGTGATGGTGCGGAAATATCGCCTGATAGATTGGCAGAATTTATCAAAGAATTTACTGCAGGTAATGTATCAGATTACCAAATGAGCGCCTTTATGATGGCGGTTTATTTTCAGAATATGACGGTAGAAGAAATGAGTTCTCTGGTCCATGCTATGCGAGAATCCGGCAATGTATTGGATTTAAGTGATCTCAAGGGCGTTAAATTAGACAAACATAGTACAGGCGGCGTGGGTGATAAAATATCTCTTATTTTAGCTCCTCTGCTTGCAAGCATGGGACTAATTGTGCCAATGATATCCGGCCGGGGACTTGGACATTCAGGCGGTACTCTGGATAAGTTGGAATCAATACCAGGGTTAGATCCAAAAATCTCATTGTCCAGAATGAAAAAAGTGATCGAAAAAGTAGGATTTGTCATTGCCGGTCAGACGGATGAATTGGTTCCGGCAGATCGTAAAATGTATGCCCTGCGAGATATGACGGCAACTGTAGAATCATTGCCTTTGGTTGTTGGCAGCATAATGAGTAAAAAATTATCAGAAGATCTGGATGGTTTAATTCTGGATGTCAAAACGGGCAAAGGATCCTTTTTCCCAAATGAGCAGGATGCTATACATCTGGCAAAACTTCTCATCAAAGTTGGGGAAGGATTTGGAGTAAAAACTCGGGCGTTGCTGACCAATATGAATACTCCCATTGGCAATGCAATCGGAAATTGGGTTGAGGTTTATGAATCTATTGAATGCTTGCTTGACAAAGGTCCTGAAGATACTATGGAATTGGTTTATGCACAAGGTTTGGCTGCGATGCAGCTTTCCGGTGATGATAGACCTGCAAATAAAATTGTGGCTGGCTTAAGGAATGCTATTTCTTCCGGAATTGCGATGGAAAAATTTACTCAATATGTAGGCGAAGTGGGAGGTGATGTAGGTTGTGTGGAGAATTATCAAGATTATCAATTGCCGCCTAAGATTGAAGTACGATCTGCAAAATCCGGTTTTGTCACGGCAATAAATGCTTTCGAAATCGGAATTGCGACTAATAATGCCGGAGCGGGTCGCACAAAAGCTAGCGATAGGGTCGATCCGGTTGCCGGGGTTATATTAAAGAAGAAAGTAATGGATGAAGTTGAGGTGGGTGAACCTCTTGCATACCTGTATACACAAAAGCGTGAAAAAAGTAATTTACAAAATCAAATAAGTGGGGCTTTTCAAATCCAGGAGAAGCGTGGTCATAAAGAATCACTTATTTTGGGGGAGGTTGACCGAAACGGTCAATTAGTGCCATTTAAGGTGAAATAGTAACTAAATCAAAAGATAATTCTTTTGCTTTTATCCCCTTTCCTGGGATTCCCTGTATGAATCGGGCATTCCTCTAGTGGTTCGGTTCCAACTTTAAACACTTCATCAAAAAACTTTGGACAGTATTTTTTCTTGACTTTACTTTCTTCACAGATTGTAAGTTTTATAATTCCTTCAGGCATTTCAAAATGTTCCACTGGGTAATCAATGCTGTCATAAACAGATTTCATGAAATTTGCCCAAATAGGTAATGCTGCTGTAGATCCTGTCTGCTTCTCTCCAAGACTAATAGAGGGGTCGTCAATGCCTACCCAAACCCCTGCAGCAATTTGTGGCGTATATCCTACAAACCAGGCATCAGTGTGTTTGTCGGTCGTTCCGGTTTTTCCCGCTCCAGGTCGCCGAAATCCATAAAGATACCTTGCAGAGCTGCCTGTTCCATGATCCAAGACAGTTTCAAGAAGACTGGTCATTATATATGCTGTCTGTTCGGATAATACTTCTTTTCGTTCGGGAATTTCCTGAAAAATGACCTCACCTCTGCGATCGACAATTTTTGTAATGTAAACCGGTTTGACTAAAATGCCTTTATTCGCAAGAAGGCCATAAGCAGAAACCAGCTCTATTGGAATCACCTCAGAAGTTCCCAGCGCAAGAGCAGCAACCGGTCTAATATTGGTGGTGAGTCCCATTCTTTTGGCATACTCTACAACTTGTTGTGGCGGTACTACATCTTGCAATAATCTTACTGACGGCAGATTCAAAGAAAATTTTAAAGCATTACGAAGAGTCGTAAGTCCACCTAATTTTCTTGTAAAATTACGAGGTTGCCATCTGGTGCCATCGGGCATAAATAAAGCAATAGGTTGATTTAAAACTTCAAACGTTGGTGGATAGCCATTGTCAAAAACGGCAGTGTAAATAAATGGTTTAAATGCGGAGCCAGGTTGACGTTTTGCCTGGACTGCGCGGTTAAATTTCGATTCGACAAAATCGCGGCCGCCAATCATTGCAAGGACATGACCATTTTTTGGATTTATGGCAATAAAAGCGGTTTGTACAGCAGCATACTGATTGATTAAAGAATCGACCTTGGTTGTGTCCTTCATAATGCTAGCATGTAATGAAGAATCCTTAACAAATTTATCCAAAAGTTCTTGAAATTTAACCGGATTTTTAAATCTATTTCTTACTATTTCTTGCAATTTACTCAATTTTGCTTTCGTTGCTGACTCTGCGAATTTCTGCATACGTGAATCAAGCGTCGTATGGATTGTATACCCGCCAGTATATAAGTCAGTGCCAAACTGTTTTTCAAGGGTTCTGCGGATATGTTCGGTGAAGTAAGGGCCGATATCATTTCGCCCCGGTCTTCCTCCTTCTCCAAGAACGATTGGTTTCTCCTTTGCCTGCAAGTATTCCTCTTCACTCAATTCGCCGTTTCTATACATCAAAGATAAAACCAGGTTCCGTCTTTTTAGGGCTCGCTCCGGATGATTTATTGGCGAATAAACTGCCGGTACGTTAACGATAGCTGCAAGTAAAGCACTTTCCTCTAAATTGAGGTCTTTGACAGACTTATTTAAAAAGTATTCAGCTGCAGCTTTGATACCATAACACCCATGCCCAAACCAAATATGGTTGAGATACATTTCAATTATTTCGTCTTTTGAATAAGTACGTTCAATTTGAATTGCAGTGATTAACTCCCGGATTTTGCGGATAAAAACTTTTTGCTGGGTAAAATAAAGGTCTCGGGCAAGCTGCTGTGTGATGGTACTTGCTCCTTCCAATCGAGCAAGGTGGATCAAATCGACGTAAGCTGCCTTCATTGTTCGCTTTAAATCGAATCCCCAATGGGAATAAAATCTCTTGTCCTCTGTGCTGATAATAGCCTTTTGCATTAGAATTGGTATATCTTTTAAAGGCACATAATCTCTTCTTTCGAAAAAGAATTCCTTTATCACTTTTCCATCAGCGGATAAGACTTTAGTCACCAATGTAGGTTCGAAATGTTCTAATTGTGTGAGTGATGGTAAATCGCGAGCGGTCCAGAAAATGAGTAGTCCAATAAATATCAACGAAAGAATAGGAACAATTATTTTCAGCTTTCTGCCTCGGGATGATGAACTTCTTGAGTTTGAAGAATCAGTTGGGATTGATCTAATACGGCGTTTCATAAATATATTTAGTTTGTTTACATTTAAAATGTATTAAACAGAAATAAGGTTATAGAGTTTCAATAAATTCTTCCTTATAATTTTTCAGTGTTACTATCTGAGAATTGGAATGTTTTTGATTGCCATTCCAGTGAAATAGATTCAAAACTTCTCCGTTATAATTAGCAAAAGTAAAGTGCTGAATCCAATCTCCAAGGTTTATATATCTTTTATTATTGTACGAGACTGCTTTAGGACGGTGGGTATGCCCTATGATTACATAATCATAACCATTTTCTAACTGTTCTTTAGCATAGGAAAAATATTCAGCGTCGTCTTTTCTGGCTTGTTCCGGTGTTCGCAATCCAGCGGTCCGGCTTGTAGAAGATGCCCAATGAGCAAAAGGGATTCCTATATCTGGGTGTATAAGTTTGTAGGTAGCAATCACCCATTTATTTCTTAATATTTTTTTTAAAACTCGGTAACCGGTGTCCTCTTTTAAAACTCCGTCTCCATGGGAAATATGTATTTTTTTTGAACCTACTATAAGAGAATGAATACCATGAAATACCGGTATTCCTAATTCAACAGGAAAATATTTGTCCATCCAAAAATCATGGTTGCCGGTAACGTAGCGAATTTCAATTCCACGTTCTATCATGAGTGCCAGTTTTCCTAATATTTTTTGATATTTCGTTGGAATTGTATGTCTGTATTCAAACCAAAAATCGAAGAGGTCGCCAACAATATAAAGCACAGGTGGTGGAGAAATATCCATTAACAAATCAAAAAAACTACTTAGATATTTATCTTTTTTAATTTCAGCGTCTACATCTTTTGATCCGGCATGAGCATCGGAAATGAAAAATATTTCCTGATCCGAATCTAAATCATAATTTTCTGTTTGAGTAATAATAAGAAATACCTGTTTGAGCGTTGAATAGAAAAAGAAAAAAATACACTTATATTATCCTTTAAAGTTCTATAAAATAGATAGTTATAGCAACTGATCAAAAACTAAATTATAAAAAATCTATATAATTAAAAAGGTAAAAGCAAACAGAATTAATCATAAAAAAACATCATTAAATATGTGTGAGTGTTAAAATTTCATTTTTAGTTTTTAGATCGGAAAATATCAGGAATTTAACCAAACTTTATAATACCTATTACACTTTATCTGAATATTTTACAAGGGCAATATGTTTCGGTCCATAAAATGCTATCCTCCAGCGAAGATTAATCTTTCGTTAAGAATTCTGTTCAAACGAGTAGACGGCTATCATGAAATTGAAACATTATTACAAACAGTTAATTTAACGGATTCTCTTGAAATTTCATTAACCAATAATCATTCAATTGAATTAAATGTTTTTAAATCAAATATACCTTCGGATGAATCAAATTTGTGCTTTAAAGCGGCTGAGTTATTTTCGAAAGAAGTTAAGGGTTTTTGTGGCTGCAAAATTGAATTAACAAAAACAATTCCCGATGGTGCCGGATTAGGAGGTGGAAGCAGTGATGCCGCGTCAACGCTTAAGTCCTTAAATGAACTTTTTGATTACACGTTATCGAACGAGAAATTGTTTAAACTTGCATCTACTCTTGGTTCGGATGTACCATTTTTTCTAAGAGAAGGAACTGCAGTTGGGAATGGCAGAGGTGATATCCTTACTTATGTAGAAACCACCTGGAATTACCCGGTTTTGATTGTTTGTCCCAGTTTCAAAATATCAACTTCATGGGCTTACCAGAACCTCAAAATAGCCTTGACAAGGGAACCAAATTGTAATATATTGCTTAGTCTATTATCAGAGAAATTATCATCCTCTGATATACTTAAATATTTTTCAAATGACTTTGAGAGTCCTGTTTTTTTAAAATATCCGAATTTGGGCGAACTTAAAGATAGACTTTATCAGGAAGGCGCTTTTTTCGCTGGTATGTCTGGTTCAGGTTCATCCTTATTCGGTTTATTTTTTTCAAATAACCAAGCGAAGAAAGCCAAAATTAGTTTTCAAAATCAATATACGGTTTTTATCGCAAAATTAATAGCAGGAAATAAATAGTAAATCTTTGAGCGAGCCACAATTAAAAATATTTTCAGGGTCATCACATCCTAAGTTGGCCTATGAGATTGCCAATCACCTAAAAGTTGAGCTCGGTTTGGTTTCCCGTGATCGATTCAATGATGGTGAAATTAGTATTAAATACAATGAAAATATTCGCGGTGCTGATATTTTTATCATTCAGTCTACAAATTCTCCGGCTGATAATATTTTGGAATTGCTGATTATGATTGATGCTGCCCGGCGGGCTTCAGCGAAACGAATCACCGCAGTGATGCCATATTACGGATATGCACGCCAAGACAGAAAAGACCAACCCAGGGTACCTATAAGCGCTAAATTGTTAGCAAATCTCTTCTCGGAAGCAGGCGCTGACAGGATACTAACAATGGATTTACATGTATCACAAATTCAAGGATTCTTTGATATTCCTTTGGACCATCTTTACGGTTCTTATGTTTTTTCTGAGTATTTTCATGATAAAGCAATTCCTGATTTAGTGATTACTGCACCTGATATTGGCAGCGTTAGAATGGCACGCGCTTACTCTAAAAGACTAAAAGGAGATTTGGCAATTGTCGACAAACGTCGACCAGCTACAAATGAAGTAGAAGTACTCAATATAATTGGTGATGTAAAAGATAAAAATATTTTATTTGTTGATGATATAGTAGATACGGCAAGTACTTTGGCAGAAGCTTCTGTTGCTGTTAAAGAACAAGGTGCTAAAGAAATATATGTTGCTTGTTCCCACGCATTGTTATCAAAAGATGCTGTAACTAAAATCATGGAATCGCCAATCAAAGAATTTGCTGTAACGGATTCACTCTATATAGACAAGACTAAACAGATTCCCAAGCTAAAAGTATTGCCTGTGGCTTCATTGTTTAGTCAGGCTATCGAGCGAATTCACTATGAGAAATCGATTAGTATCTTATTCGATATAGAAAAACTATAGGACGGGAGTTAATAAATGGCAGAAGCAGTTTTGAAGGTAGAAAATCGTGAAAAAATGACAAAATCCGGTATGAAAAATTTACGGTTAACCGGGAAAATCCCTGGAGTTTATTACACTGATGGCAAAGATGCAATACCAATAATTATTGATATCAAAGATTTTTACCAATTATTTACTCACAAAGTTAATATTTTTGATCTGGATTTCGATAAAGGTGAGAAAAAACCGAGTATTGTTCGAGAAATTCAACGCGATCCGGTCAGCGGTGATATTATTCATGTAGATTTATATGGTATAAAGGCTACGGAAAAAATTGTTATAAAAGTTCCTATAATGATAATCGGAACGCCAATGGGGGTTAAAGAAATGGGTGGAATACTAGAACATCCACTCCGTGAGCTGGAAATTCAATGTATGCCTAAAGATGTTCCCGACAGCGTTGATATCGATGTAAGTGGGCTTGAACTTCAAGAGAGTATTCGTGCAGAAGATCTGACTTTGGATAAAATTGAAATTATATCAGATCCCAAGACTTTAATTGCACATGTCGTTCCACCGAAGGTAGAGCAAGAAGTAACTATTGAAGAAGAACTGGTAGCAGCAGAAGCAGAAGAAGAAGAAGAAGAAGGGCCAGAAGTAATTACTGCAAAAGAGGAGCCGAAAAAGGAAAAATAGCTTGCAACCCGATTTGCTTGTGATTGGGCTTGGCAATCCTGGTAAGAAATATAATAAATCCCGTCATAATGTTGGATTTATTGTTTGTGATTTAATTTCAGAGTTCTTTGAATCGACATTTAGATTTGGTCCCGGTAATACACTCGTGACCGACATTAAAACTGCTGAAAGCACGATTGCCGTTGCCAAACCACTTTCATTTATGAATAGAAGTGGAAACTCGATCATTCCATTACTAAAATGGTTTGACCTTAGGCCAGACCAAATGTTGGTGATTTGCGATGATTTTAGCCTTCCGATGGGAACAATTCGGATACGAGAAAAAGGCAGCGCCGGTACTCATAATGGCTTACAGTCTATTGTAGATAATCTGAATACGACTGAATTCCCCAGGATTCGAATTGGAATTGGAGTTGATGATGAAATTGAAGATTGGGTTGAATTCGTTTTAGGAAATTTTAAAGCCAAAGAATTAAAAATGCTTAAAAAATTAGGAACTATAGTTATAGAATCTATATCTTCCATGATGGTCAATGGGATTGACAAAACAATGACATCCTTTAACAAGCATTATGAATTTTAGATTTCAAAGATATTAGGAGATTTGATGGAAAATAACAAATATGAATTAACAGTTGTGTTCGACGGTCAGCTCGAACAGAATGAGGTTGACGAAAAAGTAGAACAGATTGAAAAACTGATTAAGGAATACAATGGTGAGGTTGTTCAGAAAGATCTTTTGGGTAAACGTCGATTGGCTTATGAAATTAAGAAAAAACAGTATGGCTATTATGTTTATTTCTTGATTGAATCGGATGGAAGCAACAATAAAACGATTGAAAAATATTTGAGATTAAATGAGCAGGTAATACGTTATTTAACGGTTAGACTTGATAAAAAAGCAATAGCAAGTTTAGATCGGAAAGCTGAAAAAGTAAAAAAAGCTGAAGCTGAAGCTGAAGCTATTAAAGCTAATAATCTGGAAAATGAAGATCATGAAATCAAAAATAATGAAAATGAGAGTTTGAAGAAGGAGGCCACTCTTGATTAGTACAAAGAAGAAAAGAATTTGCCGTTTTTGTGAAAGTGGTACTATGTATATCGATTATAAAGATGAAAAACGGTTGATTCGATTTACTACTGAAGCAGGAAAAATAATTCCAAGAAGAATATCGGGGACATGTGCCCCTCATCAGAGGCAATTGGTTAGGGCGATCAAAAAAGCTCGTCAACTAGCATTAATTCCCTATATGTCAAATCGAATGACTTGATAACGCAATAAAATGATTGGTAATTAAGGAGTCTTTTTATTTATGAAAATAATCCTAAAAGAAGATTATGAAAGCTTAGGAAAATCAGGTGAAGTAATCACAGTAAAAAATGGATTTGCTAGAAATTATCTTATTCCAAAAGGAGTGGCATACCAAGCAACAAAAGGGAATTTACGTAGATTTGAAGAAGAAAAGAAGTATCTCTTAATAGTAACCGAAAAAGAGAAAAGGCAAGCAGAAAAATTAGCGGACATGTTAGCAAAGGTTTCATGCACCATATCTGTAGCAGTCGGTGAAGAAGACAAGTTATTCGGCTCTGTCACCTCGCAAGATATTAACGAATCATTAATTGAAAAGGGGATTGAGGTTGATAAAAGGAAAATTCAGCTCGAAGAACCTATTAAGAATTTAGGTATCTATTCAATTCCGGTTAAGTTGCATCCGGAAGTCACGGCTACCGTAAAAGTCTGGGTTGTTAAGAAATAAGGTCCATTGAATCAAATAGTGTATGTGATGTCCGGCATTCTGTGAAATGAGGAAGCATGAATTTATTCTGGCTTCTGTTGCTAGCCCATTTGATCGGAGATTTTCCCCTACAAACTGATCGTGTGTTTTATGTTAAAAAAATGATTAAAGGGGGGCTTTGGCTGCATGTCGGAATTTGGTCTTTATGCAATTTAGTTTTTACGATACCCTACCTGAAGTATCCATTATATTGGTTTATCTTTCTTGCTTTAGTAATATCTCATTATATTTACGATTATTCGAAAATTAAACTGACAGAAATTGGCATTGCGGATAATTTTCCTTTATTTATACTGGACCAGGTATTACATGTTTCAACTGCTTTTGCAGCTGCCTTATTCTTTTATTATTTGTACCCTCAAATAGATGGCTCTACATTTGGCATTTGGAGTCGATTAGACTATATTCAACCCATGTCCGGATTTGTATTCATTGTATTTGCAATTACTCCGATGAACTATTTTATAATTAACGATTATTATGCTTACTTTAAGGGCCTGAAAAGACCTCATTGGCAATTCCCCTCGGTAGCAGAACGAAAATGGGGTTATATTGAACGCGCATGTATTGCGATTGGAATATTCTTACAAAGTTGGTACTTGATTATAATCCCGTTAGGTATTTTAATGAGATTTATATTTGGAGAGAAAAGTGATTTAAGGGAATTCTGGCTAAGTATAGGGCTGACAATAGCATCGGTGTGGCTTTTTACGGTTTTAATATCCTAATTTATAAAATATATTGAATTTATGAAATAGTTTAATTTTATTGAATTTGTTTTTCAGTTATTATGATAAATTGCTAATAAATTATGTATGAAATTATGAATTATCTCAAAGCCCATAAACCAATTATGCGAATTGCAATGATCTGGAAAGGAAAATAATGGAGCAAATACAATTTCCAGAGTGTTTGAAGTGTTCAGCCGGTATACTTATTCCACTATCAGATTATGGAAGGGAAGGAGCATCAATTCTATACAAAGCTTGGGTTTGTTCAAATCCGGAATGTGGATTTAATATTCGAATTGATAATGGAGAAGTAAGCTTCGGAAAGCAAATTACTAGTTCGAGAAAATAGTACGTCATAAAATAGGAGCGGTTAATTTTAGGGTAAAGAGTTTCAGGCTTTACCCTTTTTTATACCAGGCAAAAGGGCTTTAATATGTGGAGACGATTGTCAATTATCGGTAACTATAGGATCCGCATAATGATCATAATAATTGCTATCTTCATATGGTTGTATGCCGTAACAGAAAAGCAATATGAACATATCTTTCAAGCTCAAGTCGTATTAATAAATCAACCTAAAGACTATGTTGTTTTAAAAAACTATACGAAAAAAATAGGGGTTCAAATTCAGGGAAGCGGAAAATTGCTTCTGCGAGCTTTAATCAATGCTAAAATAGAGATTAATGTTGACATTGCACATCAAACTAAATCTCCTATTAATGTAAAACTAAATCTTAATAATTTAAAATTACCTGCCTCTACAACCAACCTTACACCTATAAAATTTGTTGATAAAGATACATTAGTATTTTTTATTGAACCGATCCACACAAAAGAAACACTAATAAACCATGAAATCCATATTCAGATTGCGCTGGGTTACACCATAGTAGGTGGAATAAAAGTACAACCCCAGAGAGTACTGCTTACTGGGCCACAAAGGTTAATCGAAGAAACTAACTTTATAGTAACTGCTGATTTGAAATTTGAAAATGTTGTTTCTGATGTATCCGGAGAAATTGAATTAATAAACCCATATCCGCAAGACTTGTCAATGGATATACAGTCGACAAAATATTTTGCTGATGTTCAACTGCTGGAAGAAAAGGAATTTTTAGATATTTCAATAAAAGTTCTCAACGCACCAATTGGAGTTCAAGCATCTGTATTGCCTTCCACACTTTCATTGAAAATAAAGGGTGGAATAGAAATCATTGACTCCATGAATAAAAACGATATTCTTGCTTATGTGGACTATGGTGAATATAAAATAACCGGTGAAATATTTTTGTTGCCTTATATTGAATTGCCGGCCGATTTAACTTATTTTGATATTTCCCCTGACAAATTTGAATTAAAGTTCGATTAAAATGTTAATACTTGCGATTGAAACATCTTGTGATGAAACAGCGGCAGCAATAATTGATGAAGAAAAGCTATATTGTAGTATCGTCTATTCCCAATTGGATGTCCATAGAAAATACGGTGGGGTAGTTCCGGAATTGGCTTCAAGAGCACATCTCAAGGCTATTATACCAACAGTTGAGGAGGCCCTCCAAACAGCAAATTTCAAGAAGTCTGATTTGGAAGCAATTGCTGTTACAAACGGCCCGGGCCTTGCGGGAGCACTTTTAGTGGGGGTGAATTTTGCAAAGGCAATGGCTTTGGCGCTTAATATTCCTTTTATTGGAATAAATCATCTCGAGGGACATATTTTTGCTAGTTTACTAGATCATCCATCAATCAAGGCTCCACTAGTTTTATTGCTTGTTTCCGGAGGGCATACCTTACTTATTCTAATGAAAGATTGGGGAAACTATCAGGTGATTGGACAATCAATCGATGACGCAGTTGGTGAATCTTTTGATAAAGTTGCAAAAATGCTAAACCTGGAATATCCGGGGGGCCCTGTCATCGATCGGATCGCAAAATCCGGCAATGAGAACTTCCATAAGTTTCCACGCTCCTGGCTTCATAAAGATAGCTTAGATTTTAGCTTTAGTGGAATAAAAACGTCTATATTGTATTATCTGGATTCGAAATCTGAAGATTTTATTAAAGACAAACTTGCAGATATCGCAGCCAGTTTTCAGGCTGCCGTAACCGATGTTCTTTTAAGAAAAACGATGCTTGCTGCGAAAATAAATGAGGTGAAAACTGTAGTGCTTACTGGTGGTGTTGCCCGGAATTCTTATTTGCGGCAGTGCTTTCAGGAAAAGGCTGAAGTTGAAAATATTGAATTATATTTCCCTTCTCCGGATTTTTGTACGGATAATGCTGCAATGATTGGCAAAGCCGGGTTGTTTCATTTGAATCAAGGTCAAACCTCAGGTTTTGAACTTGATGCTGTTCCGAATTTAAAGTTGATTGAATCGGTATGAAGCCGCTGATTATTTATCTTGCCCAACTTGATTTTAATATTTCCATAGAAGGATCAGTTTGGCTGCTAATTTTATTAGCTCTATTTGCTTTAATTTTCAGTTATTTTATTTACAATGAAACAACACCGCCTACGAGCCGCACTCTTCGCAATATCCTTTTTATTCTGCGTTTTTGTGCTTTGTTAGGATTTATAACACTGATTTTTCACCCGATAATAAATATCCAGGATACATTTATCCAAAAGCCGGATCTGGCAATCCTAATCGACAAATCCAAAAGCCTGCAGATAGAAGATGATAATGAAAAACGAGCAATAAGTGTCCAAAAACTTTTAGAAGCAAGTAATTGGGAAAACCTTGAGAGCAAGTTTAATTTACATTTTTATCCCTTTTCGACCGGAATTGATACAAACTTCTCCTACAAAAGTGCGGATTCTTTAAAATTTGATGGTGAAGGCACCGATATTAGCAGGGCATTGGATTTAGGTAAGAAGCAACTTCTTAACGGCCATTATACATCCGCAATCCTTATAAGTGATGGCAATTACAATACTGGCGAAAATCCTGAGTTTTTTGTCCAGCGTTATGGAATACCCGTTCATACGATTGGTATTGGGGATCCAAGTATCAAAAAAGACATCATACTACAAAGGGTTGCAACCAATGATATTGTATATACAAATAATCGTGTGCCAATAGATATTACGGTAAAACACGAAGGGTTTGAAGGAAATCGAATTGATCTACTGTTAAAAGAGGGCGATGAGGTGATTGATCGCAAATTAGTTAGATTAGGCAGTGATGGACAAGAGCAAGTCCACCGATTGCATTTTACACCACAAAAACCCGGTTTTCATGAGTATAAAATTGAGATACCTGCATTACAAGACGAGTTTACTTCTCAAAATAATTTCCGCAGTTTGTTTGTAAAAGTTCTCGAAAGCAAAATTAAAGTCCTGCTTATTGCCGGAGAACCTAGTTTGGATTTGAAGTTTATTCAGAAAGCCTTAAACAATGATGAAAATATTGAATTGTTTACAATTATTCAGAAAAAAGGCGGTGGATATTACACAAAAGCAAAGGTGAATTCGATTCTTAGAGAAGATTTTAATTTGCTGGTATTCCTTGGTTTCCCCCGCTGGCCTATTCAAATTGACCTGTTGAATTTTTTAAAGGAAAACCTTATTCGTAAAAAGAAACCATTGTATTTTATAGAAGCTCCAAATCTTCATATCGCAGCACTCAGTCAATTTAATGAAGTGTTGCCATTTCAAATATCCGCAACTCCAAAATCTGTTAAAGAAGTAGTTGTCGATCCGACAATTGCTGGTGAAAATACACCGCTAATACTCATATCAGACAATCGTAGTGCTAATCAAACAATGTGGAATAATCTACCACCTATATTCACTTTTCTGAATAATTTTAAAAAGAAACCGGACAGTGAAGTATTACTAACCATTGAACCAAGCATGTCCAAGTTACCTGAAACAGCTGCATCCCGAAAACCCATTCTATTAACGCGTCAGTTTGATGGACAAAAATCACTGGCACTGCTAGGCTATGGATTTTGGCGTTGGGATTTATTAATGTGGGGAGTCGGAAAAACAAACGAAATGCTTGTGCGGTTTCTTCAAAGGTCTATTAGATGGCTTGTAACCCGGGAGGAAGTTAAACAAGTAAAAATCTCAACAGATAAACTGGTTTATCGGAGTGGAGAACAAGTCTATGTTCTGGGCCAGGTATATACTCAAGATTATCAACCGGTTGACAATGCCCTAGTTAAGCTGCAAGTTAAACACCAAGATGAAGAAAAGGAATATATACTTGAACCCATGGGAAACGGAAAGTATGAAATCCAATTTAGAATATTCCAGGGTGGTGATTATGATTTTAGTGCAGAAGCAAATCGGGAGGATCAGTTTTTTGGTGCAGATAGTGGTAAGTTCTCTGTAGGTGCGTTTGAAATCGAATTTCAACAGACACAGATGAATGAAGCTCTGCTTAAACGAGTTGCAAATATAAGTGGTGGTTCATATTATACTATAGCGAATTTTGGTGAACTTGCAGAAAATCTGAATGCAGAAGGCAGGGCTAGAACTATAAATCGAGAAATTAATCTTTGGAATTTGTGGTGGTCTTTGTTTATCCCACTGTTTTTTCTTGCCATTGAATGGACGATAAGACGCCGACGGGGTATGCTTTAAAATGATGTAATTCTAAAGTCAACTAAAATAAATGACTAAACTAAAGGGGGAAATATGTTGATCCACCGATTTTTAAACCTTTCATTTGTGAAATTTCAATTGCTTTTCACGCTGCTTCTTTTTAACCTTTTAACTTCTTTTATGCCCAGACATCAACCTGATGTCAATATTACTTTATCAGAAGTGATGTTCGACCCAACTGGGTCAGAATTTTATGACGAATTCGTTGAAATTTACAATCTTTCTCAAACAGATTCTATCAATTTATCAGGCTGGCAAATTGGCGACAGTACAAGCTTTGACGAGATTGTAGATGCCGGTGAAGGAATGACGCTCCCTCCCGGAACTTTTGGTTTGATTTTAGATGCCGGTTATTTTGACCATTCGAATTCATACGATGATTTAATTCCGGACAACGCAGTCGTTTTAACAATCGATGGCGCTACTTTTGGCAGGAATGGCTGGACGAATTCAGTTTCGAAACACGTGGTCTTATTGAATCCGGATGGACAAATTGTCGATAGCTATTCTTATTCTGTCGGCAACCAGGCAGGGCATTCCGATGAGAAAATCATCCTGAGTGCGGAAAATGAACTTGACAATTGGGCCGATAGCCAAAATTTGCTTGGAACACCGGGTTTTAGAAACAGTGTGTCTCCCGGTGATTTGGATATCAGTTTGGAGTTGATTTCATCCCCAGACACTCCGCCGCAATTTGGTGTTGAGTTTACTTTAAGTTTTGTTGTCCGAAATATTGGTGTAATAACCGCAAAAGAATTTCGGTTGATTGGAACTGTGGACCACTATTCTTTGCCATCAGACTCTACTTACCTCTTTGATGAAATTTCCACAGATTTGTCGCCGGGTGATTCGCTGCTTTTTTCCGCATCGACAAGCATAACCACGGCAGGAAGTTGGCGTTATTATTTTGAATGTATTTTCGAGAATGATGAGAATACTTCCAACAATTCTATCGAACATATCATACTCATTCCATATGAAGAAAGCAGTATTGTTGTCAATGAATGGATGTATTTCCCTAATGTTGGAGAAGCAGAATGGATAGAACTGTATAATCCAACTTCACTAGCGGTAAATCTTATTGACTGGCAGTTGTCGCAAACGAATGACAACTCTCAGTCAATCTTCATTACCGATGAAGAAATCATTCAACCAAAAGAATATTTAGGTGTCAGTTCGGATTCTGGCTGGGTATCTGATTTTATCGGGAATGCAAAATGGTTGCGTGGTTTTCCATCTCTGCGAAATAACGGCGGTGAACTTTTTCTGTTTGATGCTTCCGGAAAATCCATAGATGCGGCAAGATATAAACCTGAATGGGGCAAGCAAAGAAATTTCTCTTTGGAACGCCGTTGGGCTGAACGTTCCGGATTAGATAGCAGCAACTGGAAATTAAGCGAAATAGCAGGAGGCACTGCCGGGCTGATGAATAATTCCAGTCCTCTGCAGAGGGATTTGGCGATAACCGGTCTGGAACTATCTCCCAATCCAATTTCATACCAGGAACGAGCAGAACTTAACCTTACCCTAACCAATTCAGGCAGGGAACCGATTGACAAGTTTGAGATGTTTGTCTTTATCGATCGGAATTCGGATTCTTTAGCACAACCGGAAGAAACCATTCACTATGAGCTGGTAGAACAAGCAATTGATGTAGAAGACTCCCTGCAATTTTCTGTTCAACTTCCGAACCTGCCTTCCGGTTATGAAGTGATATCTGTTTTAGCCACGACTGAAAATGATAATAATGACAGAAACAATTATGACCGGGAGATCCTGAAAATAGGCTATGAACCTTCTGCAATTGTACTCAACGAAATTATGTACCGGCCTTTTAGCAATGAGCCGGAATGGATCGAGTTCTACAATCGGTCAAGTGTGCAAATTCAATTAACAGGTTGGTCTATCTTTGAAAAAATTACCGGGAAAAGAACTATTTTAACGGAGGAATTTATCTTTCTCAATCCTGGCGAATATTTAGTCGTAGCGGGTGATTCTTTAATCATAAATTCTTTGGCTGCGCTTTTATTGGTCCCAAAATCCTTTCCATCCTTAAACAATGACGAAGACCATCTGCAACTGAAAGATTTTGCAGATACGATTATCGATGACGTGTTTTATACATCCGGTTGGGGTGGCGAATCCGGCGTTTCACTGGAGCGAATTAATCCTGAACTAAGCAGCCAGGATTCCAGTAATTGGGCATCCAGCGCATCGGTAACTGGCTCAACCATCGGGGAAATTAATTCTGTATTCGTCGACAAATTGCCGGACGATGCCAACTTATCATCGGCCCCCAATCCGTTTTCACCGGATGGCGATGGCCATGAAGATGTAACCATTATACAATACAACTTGCCGGTTACAACCGCTTTTGTGTCGTTAAAAGTTTTTGATATGCTTGGCAGAGAAGTGGCGGATTTACTGAACAACGCACCTTCCGGCAGCCACAGGGAATTGATCTGGGATGGCAGAAAACCCAATGGCGAATCTTTGCCGATAGGTATTTACATCCTGTTTCTGAAAGCGCTGAATCAAAAGCAAGGGGTCGTTAGAATAATCAAAAAAACAGTGGTTATTGCTGGTGTGCTATGAAAAATAGGAAATGCTAGTTGCCTGCTTGCAAGAAGTTAAGTTTCTCTTGCGAGGGCAGTTAAAACCTTATAGCTTTGGGGTGTTAATTTCTATAAATTAACAATTTAGATACTTAGCTATTAGTTACCATTTATTGGTCAATTATAGATAGTATTCATATGGCGCATTTATTATCTTTTCGTAAGGGTTGGGAAAGTGAAAATATAGCGAGATATATTCTATCTCGATTTTCATTTATTGCAAATCCATCAACAATTTCAGATGATATTGGTTTTGATTACTTTTGCAATTTTCACAAAGCAGTCGAACTTCAATTTCAGGAGTAATCATGTCATCATAGTAACAAACTTGACGAGGGTATGGAAAATGTTATTCAACGAACAATAAAGGAGTAAGGTGGACTAGCTTGACAGATTAAGCATTTGTGAGATACTGTAAGGAACACATAGGAGTTTACTTTGGAACCTCACAAATTCAAAAAACCAGGCGGCGGTCGTGGCCGCCCTTCTCCATCATCCCTCTGTGCAGAATGTGGCATCATCTGGACAGATCATCCCAAGGTAACGGTCGTAGTGAAGCCTAAACGAGTAAAGAAATCTGTATCA